>DVOV01000078.1 GCA_018713375.1 Candidatus Scatomorpha stercorigallinarum
GCGGCGTCCGCCAGCGCGGGGGCCGGGCCCGAGGAGTTGAGGCCGTACATCTGCCCGCCGTGCCAGACGATGGCGAAGGCGTCCCCGCCCAGGCCGTTGCTGGTGGGCTCGATGACCGTCAGGCAGGCGGCAGCGGCGAGCACGGCGTCCACTGCGTTGCCGCCGCGGCGCAGCGCGTCAACTCCCGCCTGCGCGGCCAGCGGCTGGGAAGCGCACACCATTCCGTTCCCGGCAAAGACCACGCGCCGCCTTGAGGGGTAGCGGTAGCTCCCGGCGTCGAAAGAAAATGACATGTTGTCCCTCCGTTTATCTTTATTTAGTCGAAATTTATACAATTTCACCCGCAGTGTCAAGTATAGCCCCCAAAAGGGCTCCCTGTCAACGCAATGAGCGCTTATACGTGCGCTTTTGGGCGCGATTTTTCTTGATTTATTCACATTTGCGCGTTATAATCCCCTCCGTATGAAATCGCGCTATGAAAGGACGATCCCTGTGCTCACGCTGAGGAACATAACGAAGGACTACACGGCCGGCGATTCGGCCGTTCATGCTCTCAAGGGTGTCTCCATAGACTTCCGCGAGAGCGAATTTGTTGCCGTGCTGGGCCCCTCCGGCTGCGGGAAGACGACGCTGCTGAACATCATCGGCGGCCTCGACCAGTACACCAGCGGCGACCTTGTGATAAACGGCCGCTCGACCAGGGACTACGGCGACAAGGACTGGGACACTTACCGCAACCACTCGATAGGCTTCGTGTTCCAGAGCTACAACCTCATCCCGCACCAGAGCGTGCTCGCAAACGTCGAGCTCGCGCTGACCATCTCCGGCATCTCGCGCGAGGAGCGCCGCGAGCGGGCGATAAAGGTCCTTGAGCGCGTCGGCCTGGGCGACCAGATATACAAAAAACCCAACCAGATGTCCGGCGGGCAGATGCAGCGCGTGGCCATCGCCCGCGCGCTGATAAACGACCCCGACATCCTTCTTGCCGACGAGCCCACAGGCGCGCTGGACAGCGAGACCAGCGTGCAGGTGATGGACCTGCTGAAGGAAGTCGCGCAGGACCGCCTCGTCATCATGGTCACGCACAACCCGGACCTCGCCGAGCGCTACGCCACGCGCACCGTGCGATTGCTGGACGGCGAGATCATCGGCGACAGCGACCCCTATGACGGCTCGAAGGCCGTCCAGCGCTCGAACGAGGGCAAAAAGCGCCCGAGCATGTCCTTCCTGACCGCCCTCAGCCTCTCGCTGAACAACCTCATGACCAAAAAGGGCCGCACCATACTCACGGCCTTCGCCGGCAGCATCGGCATCATCGGCATAGCGCTGATACTCTCCCTCTCCAACGGCATCCAGACCTACATCGACCAGGTGCAGGAGGACACGCTCTCCACCTATCCGCTCACGATCGAGAGCGAGGCCGCGGACCTTTCGAGCATGATAGAGGCCATGACCGGCGCCGCGGGCGACGGGGAGGCCCACGAGCGCGACGCCGTTTACTCCAACGTCATACTCTATGACCTGATGGACAACCTGATGAGCATGGACACGGAGACCAACGACCTCAAGAGCTTCAAGGAGTTCCTCGACGCGGGCGGCGGCGGGATAAACGAGTTCACGAGCGCCATCCAGTATGAGTACGACCCCAATTTCAACATATACACCAAGGACAGCGACGGGAACATCGTCGAGAGCGACGTGGTGACACTGCTCAACGAGCTCATGGCCAGCATGTACGGCGGGGATTTTTCCAGCTACTTCGACACGATGGGCGACTTCTACTCCAGCTTTGAGAGCTGGCAGGAGATGCTCCCCGGCGAAAACGGCGAGCTCATCAACCAGACCCTGCTCGACCAGTACGACGTCATCTACGGCTCCTGGCCGCAGGACTACGACGAGGTCGTCCTCATCGTCAACCAGAACAACGAGGTCAGCGACCTTGTGCTCTACACGCTCGGGCTGCGCACCGAGGAAGAGCTCACCAGCTCGCTCGAGGCCTATATGAACGGCGAGACGGTGGACGCCGAGGTGGAGAGCTGGAGCTATGAGGAGCTCTGCGGCATGACCTTCAAGCTCGTCGGCTGGTACGACCACTATGTCTACGACTCCGCCACCGGCACCTATACCGACGTCTCCGGCACCGAGGCCGGGCTCGACTACCTCTACGAAAACAGCGACGTGGGCATACCGCTGAAGATCTCCGGCATCGTGCGCCAGAACGAGGACGCCGTGGCCGGCATGATGTCCGGCGCCATCGGCTACACCAGCGGCCTCATCGACCGCGTCATAGAGCAGGCCGAAGGCAGCGACGTTGTCTCCGCCCAGATGGCCGACCCGGAGACCGACGTGATCCTCGGCCTCCCCTTTGCTACCGGCGACGAGGTAGAGCCCACAGGTGACGAGCTCAAGGCGGAAGTGGACGAATATATCGCCGGGCTCGACACTGCCGGCCAGGCGGAGCTCTACACGGAGATAAGCAGCACGCCCACCGACGACTATCTCGACGCCGCCGTGCAGCAGGCCCTCTCCGAGCTCACGCGCGAGGACATAGAGGGCATGATGCTCGAAGGCTACGCCGAGGAGATGGGCGTCGACGCCGATTCGCTGCGCGATTACGTCGCGCAGATGGACGACGAAACGCTCATGAGCTACGTCGAGGAGATGGCGCGCGAGGCCGTGGCGCAGCAATACTCCGAGGCGGCACGGCAGCAGCTCGCCTCCCTCAGTCAGCAGCAGCTCGCCGCCGCCCTGGCCATAAACGGCCTCAGCGACTGGCAGTATGAGTACGTCTATGAAAACCTCATGCCTGCGCGCTATTCCGAGAGCACTTACGAGCAGAATCTCGAGACCCTCGGCTACATAGACATCGCAAGCCCCGACAGCATAAACCTCTATGCCTCCACCTTCGCCGACAAGGACGAGATAGCCCGCATCATCGACGAGTACAACGCCTCCGCCGATGAGGAGCAGCAGATAAGCTACACCGACTATGTGGCGCTCCTCATGAGCAGCGTTTCCACCATCATCAACGCCATCAGCTACGTGCTGATCGCCTTCGTGGCCATCTCCCTGGTCGTCTCCAGCATCATGATAGGCATCATCACCTATATCTCCGTGCTCGAGCGCACCAAGGAGATCGGCATCCTGCGCGCCATCGGCGCCAGCAAGCGCGACGTGGCCAACGTGTTCAACGCCGAAACGCTCATCGAGGGCCTCGCATCCGGCCTTCTTGGCATCATAGTGACGATGCTGCTCATCATACCCATAAACGCCGTGGTGCAGCACCTCACAGGCATCGCCTCCCTGCGCGCCATACTGCCCGCCTACGGAGCCGTGGCCCTGGTGCTGATTTCGATGCTGCTCACCTTTATCGCGGGCCTTATCCCCTCCCGCTTCGCCGCGCGCCGTAACCCGGTGGAGGCGCTGAGGACGGAATGATAACGCACTGCCTGCGGCAGGAGCGGGGCTTTTACCGCGACACGCTGCTCCTCATGCTGCCCCTCGTCCTGCAGAACCTCGTGACGAATTTCATGGCCCTGGCGGACACCTTCATGGTGGGCCGCCTGGGCGAAGTTGAGCTGGCCGCGGTATCCAGCGCCAACAGCCTCTTTTACGTTGTCAACCTGCTCATATTCGGCATCCAGAGCGGCGCGGGCGTGCTCGTGGCGCAGTACCACGGGCGCGGCAACATGGGCGCCATCAACCGCGTGATGGGCATGGGCTATTTTGTCAGCCTGGCCTTCTCCACGCTGGTGGCCCTCTGCTCGTTCTTCTTCCCCGTCTCCATCATGAAGGTGCTGACGAACAACGCCGACCTCTGGACGCCGGGCGCGGACTATGCGCGCATCGTCGGCTTCTCCTATGTCTGCATGGCGGCCAGCGGCGTCTATATCGCCGTGCAGCGCAGCATGGGCAACCCGCGCCTGGGCGCGGTGCTGCTCACCGCCTCCGGCGCGATGAACATCGTGCTCAACTACATGCTCATCTACGGGGCCTGGGGCGCGCCCGCCATGGGCTGCGCCGGCGCCGCGCTGGCCACGCTCATCAGCCGCGCGTTCGAGGTCGTGGTTGTCGTCATCTACGCCCTGCGCAGCCGGCGGCTGCCGCTCTCCCTGCGGGACATGCTGCGCCCGGGGCGGCAGATAGCCTCCGACTTCATGCGCTACTCCCTGCCCGTCACGCTCAACGAGGGGCTCTGGAGCCTGGCCACCGCGCTCTTCACCGTCATCATGGGCCATATGGACAACTCCACGCCCATCCTGGCGGCCTACACCATCGCCGGCAACATCGACAAGATGTGCTCCGTGGCCCTGCTGGCCTCCGGCAACACGGCGGCCATCATCATCGGCCGGGAGATCGGCCTCGGGCGCGAGCGCGAGGAGGTCTACTCCAAGGGCGTGGCGCTGAACTTCGTCTGCTTCCTGACGGGCGTGTTCAGCCTGGGGCTGCTGCTGCTCGTGCGCGCCACGCTGCTGGACGGCTTCGTCTTCCCGCTGATGAGCATCTCCCCCCAGGCCGGGCGCATCGCCAAATACATGCTGCTGCTGACGGCCTGCGTGCTGCCGCTGCGCGCCGTCAACCTCTGCAACGTGGTGGGCGTGTTCCGCGGCGGCGGGGACGTGCGCTACGCCCTGCTGGTGGACGTGGGGCCGCTCTACTGCCTCTGCGTCACCTCCGCCGCCCTCTGCGCGCTGGTGTTCGGGCTCGGCATCGAGGTGGTCTATGTCTGCATCGTCTTTGACGACGTCGCCAAATGTTTCCTTTGCCTGCCGCACCTGCGCGGCGGCCGGTGGATAAACAGCGTCACCCGCGCTTAGGGCGCGATACGGCAAAAAAGAAGGCCCCTCCGGGCCTTCTTCCCCTTTTGGCCGGCGCTTCATGCTTTTCTTGCACTTTCTTCAAATTTTCTTGAACGTTTGTTCATGACAAGGTCACAACTTGCAGGTATCATAACGCCTGTAAACAGAAAGGGACCGCAAGTCCCCTCCGAAACAAAAAACATGGAGGCATGAGCCATGAGCACATATAACGACGAGAATGAAAGCAGGCCCGCGCAGGGCGGATGGTACTCCGACGAGCAGGACGCCGCAAAGCCGGAGGACGAGTCCTCTGCCTCCCAGCCGGCGGACGACGGCAGCTACCGCATCGCCAGCCCCAAGCAGGACAGCTATTACCAGGACGCGAACTACACCCCGCAGAGCGAGACCACGGCCCCGCAGAGCTATTACGTCCCCAACAGCCGCGATAACGGCGGCAAGAAGGAAAAAGAAAAGAAAAAAGGCGGCTTC
>DVOV01000079.1 GCA_018713375.1 Candidatus Scatomorpha stercorigallinarum
CTCAGCCCCGCGCTGGGCGGCGGAAAGGGGGAATAAGCTTGCCGTTTTCCATTCGTCCCGTCCGGCCGGAGGACGCCGCCGCGCTCGCGGCCATCTACGCGCCCTATACGGCCACGTGTATCACCTTTGAATCCCCTGCGCCCCCGGCGGAGGAATTTGCCGGGCGCATCGCGGCCGTCAGCGCGCATTACCCCTGGCTCGTCTGCGAGCGGGACGGCGCGCCCATCGGCTACGCCTACGCCCACCGCTTCCGCGAGCGCGCGGCCTACGACTGGGACGCGGAGCTCTCCGTTTATCTCGCGCCGGAAGCCCGGGGCCGCGGCGTGGGCAAGGCGCTCTACAGCGCGCTGCTCTCCCTGCTCACCTTGCAGGGCTTCATCAACGCCTACGGCACCGTGGCCGCGCCAAATGTGCCCAGCGAGCGGCTGCACCTGAGCTGCGGCTTTGAACACGTGTTCACCCTCCGGCGCACGGGCTGGAAGCTCGGGGCCTGGCGCGACCTGGCGTTTTTCCACCGCGCGCTGGGGGAATATCCCGCTTCGCCCGCGAGCGTCGTCCCCTTCCCGGAGCTGCCGGCGGAGGACATTTCCGCCCGCTGCGAGGCGGCGGCGCGACTCATAAGGAGCGAATGAAATGACCAAGACCAATGTTATGCGCCTGCTGGACGCCGCCGGCGTCCATTACCGCACGGCGGAATATGAATACGACGAGAGCGACCTCTCCGGCCGGCACGCTGCCGAGCAGCTCGACCTGCCCGCCGAGCAGGTGTTCAAAACGCTCGTGGCCCGCGGTGACAAAACTGGCCCCGTGGTGTTCTGCATCCCCGTGCTCGACGAGCTGGACCTGCGCCGCGCCGCTTCAGTCTCCGGCAACAAGAAGGTGGAGCTGATCCACCTGAAGGAGCTGCTGCCGCTCACCGGATATCTGCGCGGCGGCTGTTCGCCCATCGGCATGAAGAAAAAATTCCCCACCTACATCGACGAGACCTGCATCCTCTTCGACGAGATCGCCGTCAGCGCCGGCGCGCGCGGCAAGCAGATCATCTTATCGCCGGACGACCTCATCTCCTACACCGCGGCAACGGTGTTCTGAGCAAAAAAGCAGCCGGCGGGCACATGCCCGCCGGCTGCCTGCTTTTTAACTTCTTAACTTCACGCCAGCTTGCGCACGAAGCTGTATTCCTCCTGATCGGGCGGCGCGGCCATGGCGCGGTCGGCGAACACGGCCCCGCGCAGCACGCTCTCGCGCCCGAAGCGCGCCCGCAGGCGGTCGATGGCCCCGTCCAGCCGCCGCTGGGCGTCCCGCCCGGCGTAGTCCGTGAACACGTCCATCTGCTCCGGCAGCGTGGCCTGGCAGAGCTCGCCCGCCCGGATGGCCACGCTGCGCAGGGCGTTCGGCCAGCAGTGGCTCTCGTCCAGCAGCTCCAGCGCCGCGGCGAGTATCTCCATGTCGCAGTCAGTGGGGTGCGGCAGCTGCACGCCGTGGCTGCGCCACTCCAGCGCGTCCGAGCGCAGCTCGAGCGTGATGTTCCCTGCCAGCAGCCCGAAGCTGCGCAGGCGGCGGCCCACGCTCTCCGCCAGGCTGGTGAGCACGGGCAGGGCGTCGGCGCGGCTGCGCATGTCCCGCGGAGGCGTGGTGCCGTTGCCCACGGACTTGGGCGGCGGCGACTCCCCCGCCCGGCGGACGGGCGATTTTTCCCGCCCCGCGGCGCTCTCGTGCAGGTCCAGCCCCGGCTTGCCCAGCCGCAGGCGCAGAAGCTCCCCGTCCGCCTGCGCCAGGTCGCCGATGGTGGCGATGCCCAGCTCGCGCAGCCGCCGCGAGGTGGCGCGGCCCACGAAAAGCAGCTCCTCCGCCGGCATCGGCCACACCAGCTCCTTATAATTTTCCCGGCTGATGACCGTCACGGCGTCCGGCTTTTTGTAGTCCGAGCCCAGCTTGGCGAACACCTTGTTCCAGGAGACGCCCACACTCACCGTCAGCCCCAGCTCGCGTTTCACGCGGCGGCGTATCTCCTGCGCGGCGCTCTCGCCGTCGCGCACGGCCACGCAGCCGGTGAGGTCCAGCCAGCTCTCGTCCAGGCCGAAGGGCTCGCGCCGGTCGGTGTAACCGGCGTAGATCTTCTGCACCTCGCGCGTGAAGTGGATATAGCGGTCGAAGCGCGGCGGCAGCACCACGAGCTCCGGGCAGGCCCGGCGCGCCTCCCACAGCGCCATGCCTGTCCTGACCCCCGCGCGCTTGGCCTCCTCCGTCTTGGAGAGGATGATGCCGTGCCGCCGCTCCGCGTCCCCGCCCACGGCCATCGACCGCCCCCGCAACTCCGGCGCGAAGAGCAGCTCGATATTGGCATAGCAGGCGTTGATATCCGAATGCAGTATGACTCTATCCATATAAGATATTTTACTATCTCATACAGATAGAATCAAGCGGTAAATTATCCTATCAGGAGATTTTTCAGCTCGTCGACTGTCTCCACAAGCGATATCGCGCCCGCGCCCAGCAGCTCGCCCGGCTCCGCGTAGCCCCAGGCGACGCCGATGCAGGGGATGGAGCAGGCCCTGGCGCCAAGCACGTCGTTATCGCGGTCGCCGATCATCACGGCGCCCTCATGGCCATAGCCGTCCAGCAGCTCGGCGATGACCTCGCTCTTCTGCGAGCGCGTGCCGTCGAATTCGCTGCCCAGCACGCGGTCGAAGAGCCCGCTGTAGCCCGCGCGCTCGAGTATGCTCCGCGTGAAGGCCGTGGGCTTGCCGGTGGCGATGGCCACGTTGCGGCCCAGCGCGCGCAGCTCACGCACCAGCTCCGGCACGCCGGGATAGACGCTGCACTCGTTGAGGCCCTGCACGGAATAGCGCTCGCGGTATTTGGCCACCATCTGCTCGGCCGTTCCGGCGTCCACGCCGTAGCGCTTCATGAACTGGCCGCGCAGCGGCGGGCCCACGAAGCACCTGAGCGCCTCCAGCTCCGGCTCGTGGTAGCCGAAGGACTCGGCGGCGTACTGCACGCTCTTCATAATGCCCTCGCCCGTGTCGAACACGGTGCCGTCAAAGTCAAAGAGTATGGTCTGATACATATAAACACCTCGCCATGGGATTATATATTTGGCGCGCCGCGTTGTCAATCCTCCGCCGGCGCGCATACATGTATACTGTGAAAAAAGGAGGTCCTGCCATGGAAAAGCAGCTCATCACCCGCTATTTTCTGGGCGCAAACGCCTATTCCGGCTTTTATTCGCTCTACGGCGGCTTCTGCGCCGGCGAGGGGGACTACCTGCGCGTGATAAAGGGCGGGCCCGGCACGGGCAAGTCCGCCCTCATGCGGCGCATCGGCGCGGCGGCGGAGCGGGCCGGCCACGACGTGGAGTACATCCTCTGCTCCGGCGACCCGGACTCGCTCGACGGCGTGTACATCCCCGCGCTCGGCGTGGGCTATGCCGACGGCACCGCGCCGCACGTCCTCGACCCGGCGCTCTTCGGCGTCACGGGCAGCTATCTGGACGTGGGCGAGTGCTGCGCGCGGGTGTCGGACGCCTCCGCGCGGCGGGAGATTGCGGAGCTCACAAGGGCATACCGCGAGCATTACGCGGCGGCCTATTCCTACCTCGCCGCCGCCCGGGCGGCGGACCCGGCCGCCCGCGGCGCGCTGCTTATGGAGGCAGACCGCAAAGCGGCCCGCAGGCGCGCCCAGGCGGTCGCCGGGCGCGAGCTCTCCCCCGCCGGCGCGGACGGCGGGGAGCGGCGCGAGCGCTTCCTGCGCGCCATCACCTGCCGCGGCGAGGTCTGCTGCGCGGACACGCTGGAGGCCCTCTGCCCGCGCGTCTACGCGCTTGAGAGCGGCCTCGGGCTCGCCGGCGTGTTCCTCTCGGAGCTCGCCGCCCTCGCCCAGCAGCGCGGCTATGGGCACATCCTCTGCCGCGACCCGCTGGACCCCGAGCGGCCGGACGCCCTGCTCATCCCCGCGCGCGGCGCGGCCTATGTCGCCGTCTCCCCCGATCAGGAGCCGCCTCTGAAGCCGGCCAGGCGGCTGCACCTGGACAGCGCGCGTCTGCGCGCTGTCCCCAAAGAGACGCGCCGGGCGCTGGACGCCGACCGCCGGGCCGCCGCCTCCCTCCGCCGCTGCGGCGTGGAGGCCCTGGCCTCCGCCAAGCGCCTGCACGACGAGCTGGAGGCCGTCTACCGCCCGTATGTTAGCTTCCCCGCCCTCGACGAGCTCGCGGGAAACGAGATAGCTGCCCTCGGGCTCTGAAAAACGGATTGCAGGGGCGAAAGCCCCTGCACTGTCTTTCTGAGAGATTTCTTTTTGTCTTGTCAAAAAGAAACCCCTCAGACTCCAAAGAGAAAACCGCTTTGGTGCGAAACAGAGCCAAAATCCGGTTTTCACCAAACTTTGCGTTATCGAGAGGTTCCAATCCCTAATGGTGAATGACTGTCCGCATCGCCGACCGTGCGTGGCTTCGCTTCGCTCGCGGCACTGACGGGAAATAGATGGAACCCCCGCCGCGAAGCGGCGCTCTGCCTACACACGCAGTGTGGCCGCGACCGCAGGGAGCAATGCACGGTTTTGGTGGCAACTGTCATTCACCTCTCGGGATACCTGTTGAGTAGATTTGGATGTTTGGTGACAGACGGAGTGGGTTACGACACGCACCAAAGCGGTTTTCTTTGGGGCGTCACTCCCGTTTCTTTTGGCGCAGTCAAAAGAAATGGGGTGACAAAGACAATGCAGGGGCTTTCGCCCCTGCATTTACTCTCGCGGCCGAAGGCCGCGCTATGAATCCAAGCGCAGCTTGGCCGCCGCGCCTTTAGCGCGGCGCTACGCCTCCAGACGCAGTCTGGTTAGTAGCCGCGGATGGGAATGGAGCCGTCGTCCTCGCCCTTTTCCACGGAGCGGATGACGATGTAGTAGCTGTAGTCGGGGCTCACCTCGACGAGCACGCGGTCGCCCGCGCGGTGGCCCATCACGGCCCGCCCCACGGGGGACTCCTTGCTGATGAGGCCCTCGGGCGCGTTCTGCCTCAGGGTGGTGACGAGGCGGATGTCCCGCTCCTCATCGTCCTCTTCGATGTAGATCTTCACCTTGTCGAACAGGCCCGCCACGCCGTCGGCCGACTTGCCATCTATGACCTTCGCCGTGTTTATCATGCGCGTCAGGTAGCGGATGCGGCTGTCGTTGCGGTTTTTTTCGCGCTTTGCGGCCTTGTACTCAAAATTCTCGCTCAGGTCGCCGAAGGCCCGCGCCACTTTCACGTCCTCTATCAGCTTGGGCCGGAGCTCGCGCTCGCGGTACTCAAGCTCCTCGCGCATCTTTTTTATGTCAACCTCAGTCAGCTCGTCGTACAACCTTTTTCACCTTCAGATCCTGAAATAGTCCACGCCGCCCTCGAAGATGGGCTGGTAGCGCTCGCCCGGCACGTTCTGATAGAGGGCCTCCGCCGCGCGCTCGGAGTGCGCCATCTTGCCCAGGACGCGGCCGTCCGGGCTGGTGATGGCCTCCACGGCCAGCACGGAGCCGTTGGGGTTGAATCGGATGTCCATCGTCGGCTCGCCCTCCGCGTCCGCGTACTGGCAGGCGATCTGCCCGTTTTCCTCCAGCTCCGCGAGCAGCCCCTCGGGGCAGACGAAGCGGCCCTCGCCGTGGGACACGGGCACGGTGTACAGCTCGCCCACATGGCAACGGGAGAGCCAGGGGCTCTTGTCGGAGGCGATGCGCGTCCTCACCAGCAGGCTCTGGTGGCGGCCGATGGCGTTGTAGGTCAGCGTTGGGCAGCCGCTGTCGGTCTCCACAATGCGGCCGAAGGGCACGAGCCCCAGCTTTATCAGCGCCTGGAAGCCGTTGCAGATGCCGAGGATGAGCCCGTCGCGCTCATAGAGCAGCCCGTGTACGGCGTCCGTCAGCCGCGGGTTGCGGAAGAAGGAGGTGATGAGCTTGCCGGAGCCGTCCGGCTCGTCGCCGCCGGAGAAGCCGCCGGGGATGACCATCATCTGGCAGCGCCTGAGCGCCGACTCCAGGGCGTCAAGGCTCTCCGCCACGTCCGCGGGGGTGAGGTTGCGCACGACGAAGATCTCCGGCTCCGCGCCCGCGCGGCGCAGCGCCCGGGCCGTGTCGTATTCGCAGTTGGTGCCGGGGAACACGGGGATGAGCGCCCGCGGGCGGGCCACGCCCACCTTGGGGGCAACGCGCCCGGCGCACTCGTAGCTCAGCGCGCGCACGCGCCCCGAGCCCTGCCCGGGCGCGGAGAGGCAGGGCAGCACGCTCTCCAGCTTGCCCTCCCAGGCGCGCTGTATGTCGTCCAGGGCGACGGTCTCATCGCCCGCAGTGAAAGTATATTCGCTCACGACCTCGCCCAGCGTCTCGCCGGCGGCGCAGGACGCGCCCAGCTCGGCGATGAAGCCGCCATAAGCGGGGGCGAACAGGCGCTCAATGTCAAAAGCGCCGTCGATGCGCACGCCGAGGCCATTGCCGGCGGCCATTTTGCACAGCCCCTCGGCGATGCCAGCGCCGCCGCAGGCCCAGCAGGAGAGCACGCGGCCCTCCGCCATTAGGCGCTCGAGCTGCTCATAGAGCGCGAGCATGGCCCCGCCGTCCATCGGGTCTGCAGAAAAATAGGCCAGGCGGCTGCCGGCGCGCTTGAGCTCGCCGGTGACGGCCGCGGCCGTGCGGCCGGGCGTGACGGCAAAGGAGACGAGCGTGGGCGGCACGTCCAGGTCCTCAAAGCTGCCGGACATGCTGTCCTTGCCGCCGATGGCGGCCGCGCCCAACGCCAGCTGCGCGTCCAGCGCGCCCAGCAGCGCGGCGAAGGGCTTGCCCCAGCGCTCGGGCTCCGTGCGCAGGCGCTCGAAATACTCCTGCAAACTGAGATAGGCCGCGTGGCCCATGCCGGAGGCCACGAGCTTGGATACGCTCTGCACGACGGCGATATACGCGCCGGTGTAGGGGTCCTTTTCGGAGAGGTAGGGGTCGAAGCCCCAGGCCATGGCCGAGCAGCTGGAGGTCTCGCCGTCCACGGGCAGCTTGGCGATCATCGCCTGCGCGGGCGTCAGCTGCCGCGCCCCGCCGAAGGGCATCACGACCGAGGCCGCGCCGATGGTGGAGTCGAATCTCTCCGCCAGGCCCTTGCGGGAGCAGCAGCGCAGGCTGCCCATCAGCTTCGCCAGCCGCTCGCGCAGCGTATCGTGCGCGCCGAAGTCCGCCGTGAAGCCGGGGACGTGCGCCGCCTCGTTGGCGGCGTCCTGCGGCAGGGCGGGCACGCTCACGCGCGCGTGCTTTTCCGCGCCGTTGCTGGCCAGGAAGCTGCGCGCGATATCGACGATGGTCTTGCCCCGCCAGCTCATGCGCAGGCGCGGCTCGGCGCTCACATGGGCCACCACGGTGGCCTCGATGTTCTCCGCCGCCGCGCCGGCGAGGAAGCGCTCCGCGTCCTCCGCCGCCACCACCACGGCCATGCGCTCCTGGCTCTCGGAGATGGCGAGCTCCGTGCCGTCCAGGCCGTCGTATTTCTTGGGCACCAGGTCGAGGTCTATTTCCAGCCCGTCGGCCAGCTCGCCGATGGCCACGGAGACGCCGCCCGCGCCGAAGTCGTTGCAGCGCTTTATCATGCGCGTGATGTCCCCGTTGCGGAACAGGCGCTGGAGCTTGCGCTCCACGGGCGCGTTGCCCTTCTGCACCTCCGCGCCGCAGTCGGTAAGGCTGTGCGAATCGTGCGCCTTGCTGGAGCCGGTGGCCCCGCCGCAGCCGTCGCGCCCGGTGCGCCCGCCGAGGAGTATGACGGCATCCCCCGCCTCCGGGCGGGCGCGGACGACGTTCGCCTCGGGAGCCGCAGCGACCACCGCGCCTATCTCCATGCGTTTTGCCACATATCCGGGGTGATACACCTCGTCCACCAGCCCGGTGGCGAGGCCGATCTGGTTGCCGTAGGAGCTGTAGCCCGCCGCGGCGGTCTGGGCGATCTTGCGCTGGGGCAGTTTCCCTGGGGTGGTGTCGGCGAAGGGCACCCGGGGATCCCCGCCGCCGGTGACGCGCATGGCCTGGTGGACATAGGCCCGGCCGGAGAGGGGATCCCGGATGCAGCCGCCGATGCAGGTGGCCGCGCCGCCGAAGGGCTCGATCTCCGTGGGGTGGTTGTGGGTCTCGTTCTTGAACATGAGGAGCCAGTCCTCGGTCTTGCCGTCCACCTGGGCGGGGACGTGGATGGAGCAGGCGTTGATCTCCTCGCTCTCGTCCAGCTCGGGGAGCTGGCCCCGCTTCTTCAGGGTCTTGGCCCCGATGG
>DVOV01000080.1 GCA_018713375.1 Candidatus Scatomorpha stercorigallinarum
CGATGAGCACCAGCTCGTTGGCCGAGGCAGTGATCATGGCTATTTTACCCACAAACTGGGCCGTAGAAACAGCAGAGAGGCCGGGATAATAGGCGTCCATGATCTCCGTATCCATGTCCATCATGGAGGAGAACTCGTATGTAGACGAAATGGAATCGTAAAAGTTCTGCAAATTTATCCCGTCGCCGCCAACTTCCGGTTCAACGGAAGGCTCTGCGCTCTCATCGGGCGCGGGCTCGGAGCTCTCCGCCGGAGGCGCGCTCTCAGCGGGCTGTTCCGTCTCTGCGGGAGCCTCGGAGGGAGGCAGGGGAGTTGGGGTCGCCTCAGGCGTGGGGGCAGGGGTGGGCGACGGCGTCGGCGTGATAGCAGGCGTGGGGCTTGCCTCGGGCGTGGCCGAAGGGCTGGGCTCCACCGTTTCCTCGGGTTCCGGAGTGGGGGTGGAGGTGGGCGCGACAGTGCTGGCGATATCGCCGATATCGTCCGCTGGCGCGCTTGGCTCTTCTGCCTCGTTGCCGCAGGCGGCGAGACAGAGCAGCATGACGGCTATGAGAAGAAGGGAGGTGATCCTTTTAGACATTTTGTCTCTCTCCTTTAGTGGTTACGATCTTTCCAAAAGACTATACCATAAATAAAGAAATTGTCCAGTAGTTATTTTTGGCTATCCGGCGTGAATCCCGAAAGGGGATTTGCCTCCGCCGCCACGCGCAGTTCGGCGTTATCGACGTGGGTATAGATCTCCGTAGTGTTCAGGTGCTCGTGCCCCAGCACTTCCTGCACGGTGCGCACGTCCACGCCATGCTGTATCATCAGTGTGGCTGCCGTGTGGCGCAGCTTATGGGAGGAATATTTGTCCGGGTCGAGGCCGGCTTTGAGCAGCGTTTTTTTCACCATTACGTGCACGGAATCCGTGCTCATGCGCCGCCTGCGCGTGGAGACGAACAGCGCGTCGCAGCCCGGGGCTGCCATTGCCCGCCGGACGGGCAGCCAGGCGTCTATAGCTGCGCGCGCAGCGTCGTTCAGATATACCATGCGCTCTTTATTGCCCTTGCCGAGGACGCGCAGGCAGTCTGCGCGCACATCGCCAAGATCAAGCCCCACAAGCTCCGAGATGCGCAGCCCGCAGTTCAGAAACAGGCACAGGATGCAGTAATCGCGTTCTCTGTTGACGCCGTCCACGGCTTCCAGCAGGCGTTTGCTCTCCTCAAGCGTCAGATAGCGGGGGAGGGCCTTGGTCGTCTTGGGGGAGTCCAGGTCGGCCACCGGGTTGACCTCAAGCTGCTTTGTTTTCAGCGTCAGGTATTTATAAAAACTCCTGATAGTGGCGATCTTGCGCGCGCGTGTGGTGGCGGAGAGTCCATAGCTTTTTTCGCGGCTGTTTTCGTTTTTAACGCGGTCGCGCGCGAGATAGCTCAGGTAATCATAGACTTCCTCAAGCGTTACGGAGCCAACGAAGGACAGGTCTACATCCATGATGGAAATGTCGTCAAGCTCCGTGCTGCGCGGCACGAGCCCGCGCTCGATCTTCAGATAACGGAAAAAATTCCGCAGGTCGAGGAAATACTCATCGACTGTGGCGCGCGAATGGCCTTTGATGGTCTCATGATACACCAGGAAATCGCGCAGCACGCGCGGCGCTTCTGTCCGGTAGTCCGCCATTGCTCATCACCTCGATTTATATTGTAAGGGAAGAGCATTTAAAAGTAAAGGGCTTAGATACATAAAATTCAACAAAATAAAAATTTTGCTGAATTTAGAGGAGGCCAATCCCAGAATTTTGATATATTATAGTTAAATCGCGCTTTCAAGGTATCGCAATCCCTCGATGGCACTGATGCCAAGCCCCAGCGCATCCGTTACGGAGATGTGCCTGCCATTGAACACAGCGCCGCCGGTGACCGGGTCAGCACTGCACAGCGCCGGGCCGTCAAGGTCAACGCGTGTGATGGCTCGTTTGGCGCAGGCCAAATGCACCGCCGCCGTGACGCTGACTTTGGCCTCCAGCATGCAGCCCAGCATACACTCCACGCCGTACACCTCAGCCGCGGAGACGATCTTCAGCGCATTGGACAGGCCGCCGCATTTCATCAGCTTTATATTGATGTAGTCAGCCGCATGGCGCTGCATTATCGCAAAAGCGTCAGCCGGCGAGAACACGCTCTCATCGGCCATCACGGGCACCGGCGAGTTTACCGTGACGAATTGCAGGCCGTCGATGTCATGCGCCTTGACCGGCTGCTCCACAAGCTCGATATCAAGCCCTTCGGACTGCGTCTGTTCAAGTATCCTCACGGCCTGCCGCGGGGTCCAGGCCTGGTTGGCGTCAAGCCGGACGACCGCGTCCGGCGCCGCACGGCGCACAGCGCGCAGCCGGGCAATATCCAGCTCGGGCGACTCCCCGACCTTTATTTTTAATGTATCATATTCCTGTGCAACGGCATAAGCGGCGTCGCGTTCCATGACGTCAGGCTCGTTGACACTAATCGTTAAATCTGTGACAATAGACGTTTTGCCGCCGCCGAGCAGTTTGTAAAGCGGCAAATCGCACTGCTGGGCGTAAAGATCCCAGACAGCGATCTCAGCCGCCGCTTTGGCGCTGCTGTTGCCCTTGATGCTGCCCGCGATGGCAGCAAAAATCTCGTCCAAGCCGTTGAATTCCCGCCCCACGAGCGCCGGGCCGATGTGGCCGCGCAGCGCGGCCGTGATGGAGCCGAGCGTTTCGCCCGTCACTGCAGCCGTTGGCGGGGCCTCCCCCCTGCCGACGCGCCCTTCGGCGTCTGTGAGCTCCACGACAACATCCTCTACTGCCGATACCTCGCGCAGCGCCGTGCGGAAAGGCACGCGCAGCGGCGCGGACAGGAGTGCTAATTTCATTTGCGTTATTTCCATAACTACCTCCATCAGCACAGATGGTGCTTGCTGCACTGGGAATAACTCTCTGCCAGCGGGCGCGCCACCGTGTTATAGTTCTTGTTGCAGAGCGTTGTGAACAGGACATCCACCACGAACAATGCAGACATACGGCTGCTCATGGCCCCGCTGCGGAACTCCAGCTCAGGCGAGGAGGTCGGCAGCACGTGATCGACGATGTCCGCCAGCTTGTTGGGGCCGTATTTCGTCACTGCCACCGTGCAGGCATGCCGCTCGCGCGCCGCTTCTGCCAGTTCCAGTATCTCCGACGTATTGCCGGAGTTTGAGAAGAGCAGCGCCACATCGTCGTGCTTCATGGAGGTGATATAACTCAGCTGTACATGCAAATCGGAGCTGAATATCACCTTCTGGTCGATGCGCAGCAGCTTGTGATACATGTCCTCCGCCACCAGCGCGGAGGCGCCCACGCCGAAAAGCCGTACGCTCTTGGCGCCGGCCATGCGCGCGGCCACCTCTTCCAACGTCCGCGGCTCAAGTATGCGCGCGGTGCTGCGCAGGGCGTCCAGCGCCCCGGCCTCTACGCCGTGGATGATGTCCTCCGTGCTCGAATAGACACGCGTATCGAGGAAATCCATGCTGGGCGCGGCGCTGTCGGCGCGCGGTTCGCGAAGCTGGCTGACAAGGTTTTTTTTCATGTCTTTCAGCCCCGTGTAACCGAGCGATTTGCAGAAACGCACCCAGACGACCTGGCTGACGCCGCTCTTTTCCGCCAGCGCGGAGATGGGGTCGTCAAACACCGAGTTCATGTTGTGCAGGAAGTAGCGCGCCACTTTCTGCTCAGCCGGGCTCAGTGAGTCGTAAACGCTCCGCGTCCTGATTTCGATATCCGTCATCTTGCCCCTCCATCGCTATCAAAACAGGGGATACCTTGGCGGGCATCCCCTTTTACCGTCTATTTTGTGCGCAGATACAGCCCGTATCCGCGTCCAACGCTGCCGCCTTCCAGCAGCCGGCGCTTGAAAATGCGCCGCAGCGCCGTATCCTCCGGCAGCGAGGCGGCGTCGCCGTCCCAGGGGCGGCCGAAAATGATCCACATGTCCGAGCATTGCCCGTCGTCTATGACGCGCAGCAGCTCATAGTCGGCGGCAAAGCGCCGTATGCCGGAATCCTCCGGCAGTTCCCGGCAGAGCGGGTGCAGTATCCAGGAGTCGCAGACAAAGGGCGTCTCGCGCTCATGCGCGTAGCCGAAAAACTCCGTGGCCTGCGCGTAAGACTCCTGATATTCCTCCCGCTTCAGCGGGCCGCAGGAGGGGATGTGCACGTTTATCACGCGCTCGCCGCTCTCCAGCGGGACGTCTGCATTAAATGAGGTAAATTCAAATTGCAGCCGTCCCAGGGCGAAGCATTTGAGCTCGAAAAAGCGGTAAAACCAGGGTGCCACAAAGCTGCCCCAGACGCCGTACACGCGGTAGCACTCGCGCGTTTTCCAAAGCAGGTCGGCGAAGGAGTCATGATAGACCTTCTCCCCTATCCCGGCGCTGTCATACCGCGCAGCCGCGCCGTCGAGCATGGCGATATACGGCAGCATGCGCATCGTATATGGGCTTTCCCCGCAGGGCGCGGCAAAGCCGTCCATCTGTGTGAGCAGGGCGCGGATATCCATGTCCCCGCCGGCCTCATATCCGTCAACTGCGCGCTCCAGGGCTTCATGCGCGCCTGCATTGCGCATCGCGCGTTCCATAGCCCGGCCATAGGCCTCTATGGCCTCCGGCGCATAGTCCCAGCGCGAGAGGAGCCGCCTGACAGCCGCGGCGTCCAGTTCCTTCACTTTTCCGCCCCCTTGGGTACAAGGTCTTTGAGCATGACGTGTTCGTCGATGCCTTCGCGGCTCGCGCCGGGTATCACGCCCAGCTCCCAGTAGCCGAGCGAGCGGTAAAAGCGCCGCGCGCCTTCATTAAAGCCGCTGACGAGCAGGCTGGCGCGCCGGCAGCCGTCCGCGGCGGCCATGCGCTCAAATTCGCCCATCAAATACCGCCCAACGCCCTGCCCGCGCGCGCCGGGAGCCACGCCGATGAGCGCCAGGTAGTGATAGAGCCCGCAAAAGCCCCGCGGCACGATGCGCATGACGCCGGCGATGTTATCATCGGCGTCTAGCGCGCACCAGAGCTCGCCGCGGCCGGCGGCCGTTTGCAGAGAGCGCTGCAAACTGTCGCCGCCGGCAAAATAGCGGTCCCATATGGAACTGTTGGCAAAAACGCCAACGCACTCATCTATCCTGCCCTCCGGGCAAGGTACGAGAGAAAGGCCCATTGCTCAGCCTTTGACGCCGCCGAGGGCGATGCCCTCCACGAACTGCTTCTGCATGAAGCAATAGAGCAGGAACGGCAGCACGAACGAAAGCGTCGCCGCCGCCATCTCCGGGCCGTAGTTGGTGGCAAAATAGCTGGTCAGGGAGCTGGTGGCCACAGTGAGGGTGTTCATCTCCTCCCTGGTGACGGCGATAAGCGGCCACAGCAGGGCGTTCCAGGCGGAGTTGAAGGTGAACACGGCCAGCGTCACACGCGCGGGCTTGACCATAGGCAGCACCACGCGCAGGTAGATGCGCAGCTCGCTGCAGCCGTCGATCTGGGCGGCTTCGATAAAGTCGTTGGGCACGCCGCGGACGAACTGCCTCATCATGAAGATGCCGAAAGCGCCCACCAGCGGTATCACCAGCGCGATATAGGTGTTGAGCATGCCCCACTTGCGCATCATCACGTAGAGCGAGATGAACACGACCTGCGTGGGTATCATCATCGTCGCCAGCACCAGGTTAAAAAGCGGCCCTTTTCCGGGTACCGGCTTTTTCTCAAAGCCATAGGCCATGGTGCAGCTGACGATGTCCACCACGATGACGCTTATCACCACCACGATCAGGCTGTTGAGTATGGGCCGGCCGAATTCGCGGTTTTCAAAGAGGTAGATATAGTTGGAAAAGTCGAGGAGATCGACGTCTTCCCACTTGATATACATCGTCGTCGTGTCGGCAAAGGAGACGAGTATCATGTATATCAGCGGTACGATGCACATCAGCGCGAACAGCGTGACCAAGATCACACCGATGACAAAGCGCGCGCTGCGCCGCTCATTCCTTATCATCAGTCGTCCCCTCCCTCGAAGAAGTGCTGCTGTATCAGGTGTACGGCCAGGATGACGAGCAGCAGCAGTATGGCCACCGCGCTGGCGTAGCCGATGCGGAAGTCCTGGAAAGCATAGGTGTAGATTATGTAGGCGATCGTCGTCGTGCCGTTGAAGGGCCCGCCGCCGGTCAGTTTGTATACGATATCAAAGGCCTGGAAGGACCAGATGATGCCCAGCGTCACGTTCAGGTACGTGATGGGCTTGAGCAGCGGCACGGTGATCTTCCAGAAGCGCTGCCGCGGGGAAGCGCCGTCGATGAGCGCGGCCTCGCGCACGTCCACGGAGATGTTCATGATCCCCGCATAGAAAATGATGGTGAAGTATCCTGCGCTCTTCCACACGGCCACCAGCGAGACGCAGATGAGCGCCAGCGTAGGCTCGCCCAGCCAGTTGATGGGCGCAACGCCGAAAATACCGAGGATCTCATTGAGCAGCCCGCCGCGGGAAGCGAGGATGACCTTCCACACCGTGGCCGCCGCCACGTAGGAGGCCAGCGTCGGGATAAAAATGATGCTGCGCAGCACCCGCCCGTAGCGGTTGTTCAGATACTCGGCAAGGAAATTTGCCACGAACATGGCCAGCAGCGTTTGCAGCGGTACGGTGATGATGACGTATATCACCGTATTGACGACAGCCCTGCGGAGCTGGGTGTTGTTCAGTACCTTGACGTAGTTCTCCAGGGCTATCCAGTCGGGCGGCTGCGCCAGGTTGTACTCCGTGAAGCTGTAATACAGCGTCATGAATATGGGCGCTATACAGAACATAAGGATGATGAGCATGCCCGGCGTGATATACGCCACGCCGTAAGCGGCCTGCCTCCGCACCAGCGGGGACATCCTTCTTCTTCTCAACTTGTTCATACTTTCATCACCACGCCTTTAATTGAGAGAAAGACCATAAAGGGAAACCGGGCATCGTCGGTTTCCGGCCATGCCCGGTTTCAGGATACCTGCGTTAGGAAACGAGCTGCTCGTTGTAGTAGGTCATGGACTCGCTGATGACCTGCTCGGGGGTGAGCTGGCCCATGAGCATGCCCTGGACCTGCGCCTGGAAGTAGTCGGCGAAGGAAGCGGAGCCCTCATAGGAGGGGACGGAGTACATGACGTCGGAGTAGTCGTTGTACATGCTCTGGAACGGCTCGGGCTCGGTGTAGGTGGCGTCGGTGGTGAGGGACGGCATGCCGTAGATCTCGCTGTGATACTCGTCCATGCACTCGGCGCTGGTGATGTACTTGATGAGCTCGGCGGCCAGGGCCTTGTCCTCGCAGTAGGAGGAGATGGCCAGGGAGTCGACGGACATGTTGGTGGCCATGCCGGCGGGGCCCTCAAGGCCGAGCTGGCACTGCCAGGTGATGCCGGCCTCGGTGAAGGTGGAGGCGTTGCCGGTGCCGTTGATGATGATGGCGGCCTCGCCGTTCACGAAGTGGCCGTTCGGGTCGTCCATGCTGACGATGCTGTCGTCGAAGATGCCGTTCTCTTTGAAGCTGTTGATGTAGGTCAGGGCCTCGAGGGTGGCGTCGCTGTCGAGGTTGAGGTTGCCCTCCTCGTCCAGCACGGTGCCGCCGGCCTGGAAGAAGAAGGGCCAGAAGCCGGCCAGCATGGCGGAAACGCCGTTGGAAGCGCCCCAGGAGGAGATGAAGGGCCAGACGTCGGGGTTAGCCTCTTTCAGGGTGAGGCAGACGTCCATGAACTCGTCCCAGGTGGTGGGCAGCTAGGTGATACCGGCGGCCTCCAGCATGTCCATGTTGTAGAAGATGACGCAGGGGTTGCCAGCCATCATCGGGAAAGTGCAGAGCTGGCCTTCGGAATTGTAGGCGCCCTGGTCGAGATAGATGTACTTCTCATAGTCCTCTTCGGTCAGGTACTCGTCCAGAGGAGCGAGCAGGCCGGCGTCGATGAGATCATAGGTCTCTGT
>DVOV01000081.1 GCA_018713375.1 Candidatus Scatomorpha stercorigallinarum
GGTTTCAGGGCCATTTCAGGTCGGCGCGCTATCCTTGATGCGGGAGGGAACTTCATGAGGATACTGATCGCGGAAGACGAGGCCAGCATCGCCCGGGCGCTGAAGGTCATGCTGGAAAAGAACAAGTACACGGTGGACATGGTACACAACGGCGCGGACGCGCTCGAACACATAATGTCGTCCGTGTATGACGCGCTGGTGCTGGACATCATGATGCCCGGCATGGACGGCATCGAGGTGCTGACCACCGCGCGGGCGCAGGGCGTAACGGCGCCGGCGCTCTTCCTCACCGCCAAGGGCGAGGTGGAGGACCGCGTCGCGGGGCTCGACGCCGGGGCGGACGACTATCTGCCCAAGCCCTTCGCGGCCAGCGAATTCCTGGCGCGGGTGCGCGCCCTCGTGCGGCGCAGCAACGCCTGGGCGCCGGCGGTGCTCAGCTTCGGCGGCGTGGAGCTTGACTGCGACCGGTACATCCTCCGGGTGGGCGGCGGCGAGACCCGGCTCAACAACAAGGAATACCAGCTCATGGAGCTCTTCATGCGCCACCCGCGGCAGGTGTTCTCCACCGCGCGGTTGATGGAGAAGGTCTGGGAGCTGAACTCCGAGTCGGACATGGACGTGGTGTGGACCTATATCGGCTTCCTGCGGCGCAAGCTGCGGCAGCTGGGCGCGGACGTTGAGATAAAGACCATCCGCGGCGCGGGCTATGTATTGGAGCGGGCGGGATGCTGAAGCGTATGTCCCGGCGCTTTATAGGCGCGGCCATGGCGGCCATAACGGCGGTGGTACTCGTGCTGCTCTGCTGCCTGAACCTGTGGAACTACCGCGGCGTCGCGGACCAGCTCGACAGCACGCTGGACCTGCTCGCCGCGGCGGACGGGAGCTGGCCGGACTTTGCCCTCCAGCAGCCGGCGCCGCCGCGCGGCGGCGGGCCCTTCTCCGGCGAGATGCCGTACATGATACGCTTTTTCGCCGTCCACTACGACGCCGGCGCGCTGGCGGGCGGCCGGACGCGCGGCTTTTACAAGGGCTACCGCTACCTCGTCCGCGGGGACGGCGGGGCGAAGAGCGTCATCTTCCTCAACGCGGAGCGCGAGCTGGGCGCGGTGCGCAGCCTGCTCGCCACGACGGCGGCGGTGGCCGCGCTCTGCCTCGCGGCGGTATTCATACTGGTGCTGCTGCTCGCGCGCCGGGCCGTCAAGCCCTATATGCGCAACCTGGAGATGCAAAAGCAGTTCATCACCAACGCCGGGCACGAGCTCAAGACCCCCCTGACGGCGATATCCACCAGCGCCGACGTGCTGGCGCTGGATCTGGGGGACGACGAGTGGGTGCGCAACATCCAGACGCAGAGCGCCCGGCTATCGAAGCTGGTCGCCGGGCTGGTGACGCTCTCGCGCCTGGACGAGGAGGACCCCCTGCCGGAAAAGGCCCGCTTCTCCCTCAGCGACGCGCTCTGGGAGGCCGCCGACCCCTTCGCCCCGCTGATAAAGGCCGGGGGCAAGTCCTATTCGCAGCGCATCGAGGATGGCCTCACCGTGACCGGCGACCGCGCCGCCGTGCAGCAGGTGGTGAGCATACTGCTCGACAACGCCGTCAAATACTCGCCCGAGGGCGGCGAGATAAGCCTGCGCGCCTTCCGCAGCGGCAGGAGGGCCGTCATAGAGGTGTACAACACCTGCGAGGGCCTTGATGAAACGGACCTGGAGCGGCTTTTCGACCGCTTCTACCGCGCCGACAAGTCCCGTTCCGGCGCGGTAAAGGGCAGCGGCATCGGCTTCTCCATCGCGAAAGCCGCGGTCGAGGCCCACGGCGGCAGGATACGGGCCGAAAAGAGCGCGCACGGCATAATGTTCCAGGTGACGCTGTAGAATGTCCCGCCCCGGCACGGCGTGGCGCTCGGGGCCCGCAGTTTTTTCAGTTTCATTTCAGCTTTGGGGTGTATGATCAGTCTGGTGAATCATATGAACATACTGGTGATAGAAGACGAACAGCTCCTCAGCGGGTCGCTCCGCGAACTCCTCGCTCAGCACGGCTTTGCCGCCGAGGCGGCGTATGACGGGCCGCTGGGGCTGGAGCTCGCCCTCACGGGCGTCTACGACCTCATCATTCTCGACGTGATGCTTCCCGGCATGGACGGCTATGAGATCGCGCGGCGGCTGCGCTCGAAGCGCGTGGGGACGCCGATACTGATGCTGACGGCGCGCTCGGGGCTCGACGACCGCGTGGAGGGCCTCGACGCCGGGGCCGACTACTACCTCGCCAAGCCCTTCGAGACGCGCGAGCTCCTGGCCTGCATCAACGCCATACTGCGCCGCCAGGGCGCGCAGGTGGAGGAGCTCAGATACGGCGACGCGGCGCTCGACCTCGCCTCGGCGGAGCTGGTGCGCGCCGAGCGGCGCGTGCGCCTCTCGGCACGCGAATTCGAGCTGGCGCGCTGCCTCTTTTCGGCCGGCGGACGCATCGTCAGCAAGGAGACGCTGCTCGTCAAGGTCTGGGGCTGGGAGAGCGAGGCGGTGGAGAACAACGTCGAGGTCTACGTCGGCTTCCTGCGCAAAAAGCTCGCTGCGCTCGGCTCGAAGGTAAAAATAAAGGCCCAGCGCTCGCTGGGCTACCACCTGGAGGCGGGGACATGATAAAGCGCCTGCGGCTCAAATTCGTGGCCATCAACATGACGCTCGTCACGCTGCTGCTCTGCGTGATACTCGGCCTCGTTTACTACTCCACGGCGGCGGATCTTGAGACCGACTCCATAAACATGCTGCGCAGCGTGGCCCTCAACCCGCCGCGGCCCGCCCCGGGCGAGGCGGCGGAGGACGTGCAGCTGCCCTTTTTCGCCGTGCTGCTGGGCCCGGACGGCGGCATCGCCGAGGCCGCCGGCGGCTACTTCGACCTCACGGACGCCGAGGCGCTCGCGGAGCTGGTCAGCGAGGCCGTGGGCTCGCCGGGCGACATCGGCGTCGTCCCCGGGCGCGCGCTGCGCTTTTACCGGGCCGACCTGCCGGGGCGCCATGTTATCGTCTTTGCGGACATCTCCAGCGAGCAGGCCACGCTCGCGGGCCTTGTGCGCACCTGCGCCGTCATCGGCGCGCTGGGCTTCCTCGCCTTCCTCGCGCTGAGCGTCGCCCTCTCGCGCTGGGCCGTGCGGCCCGTCGAAAAGGCCTGGCGCGAGCAGAAGGACTTCGTCGCCGCCGCCTCGCACGAGCTCAAGACGCCGCTGACGGTCATCATGACCAGCGCCGAGCTCGCCGCGCCCTCCAGGCAGACGGAACGCATACAGTCCGCCGCCGGGCGCATGAAGGCGCTCATCGAGCAGCTCCTGGCCCTCGCGCGGGCGGAAAACGAGGGCGAAAAGGCCGGTGGCGGGCCGGCCTGCCTCAGCGCGGCCGTCGAAAACGCGGTCATGGAGTTCGAGCCGCTCTGCTTTGAGAGCGGCCACGCGCTCACGAGCGAGATAGCGCCGGGCATAAATGTGCGGGGGGACGCCGAGGCGTTCACGCAGCTGGCGGAGATATTGCTCGATAACGCCGTCAAATACTCGCGCCCCGGCGGTGATATCGCCGTCACACTGAGGGCCATGGGCCCGCGCCGCTGCGCCCTCACGGTCGCCGACGAGGGCGAGCCGATAGAGCAGGAGGAGCTCGCGAATCTCTTCAAGCGCTTCTACCGCGCCCCCCGGCACCGGCAGGCCCAGGACGCCGCTTCGCGCGCCGCGGGCGAAAGCCTGCCTTGCCGGCAGGAGCAGCCCGCGGGCTTCGGCCTCGGGCTGGCCATCGCCGAGAGCATATGCAAGCGCGCCCGCGGCAGGATACGCTGTGAGAGCGCGGACGGCTGGAACCGTTTCACCGTCGAGCTGCCAAGGGCATAGCAAAAGCCGGCCGGGAGACCCGGCCGGCTCAATTGTTATTCGTGTATCTTCATATTGCACAAGGCCTTGACAAAAGCGGGGTCGTCGTGGTCGACGATCTCGCTGTGCCCCAGGTCCTTGGCCGCAACGGCGGCCATTTCATCGTCCGTCAACGTAAAGTCCCAAATGTCAATGTTCTGCTCCATGCGCTCTACATGGACGGATTTGGGTATCACGGAGACGCCGCGCTGCGTGTTCCAGCGCAGGACGACCTGCGCGGCGCTTTTGCCGTACTTTGCGCCGATCTCCGTCAGGACGGGATCGGTGAAGATGCCGTGCTTGCCCTCGGCCAGCGGGCCCCAGGCCTGGGGCGCTATGCCATAGGCGCGCATATTGGCTATCGCCTTCTCCTGGGCGAAGAACGGGTGCAGCTCCACCTGGCAGACGGCGGGGACGGCCTCCACCGTCTCACAGAGGTTAGTGAGCGGACCGGGGTAGAAGTTCGCCACGCCAACGGCGCGCGTCAGGCCCTCTTTATGCGCGCGCTCAAGACCGCGATAGGCCGCGAAATAGTCGCCCATCGGCTGGTGCAGCAAAACAAGGTCGACATAGTCGAGCCCCAGCCTGCCGAGCGACGCCCTGACGGCCTCACAGGCCGAGTCCTCGTCCCTGTGGTCCTGCACCCAGGTCTTGGTGGTGATGAAGAGTTCCTCCCGCGATACGAGCCCGTCCGCGATCGCGCGCGATATCGCCCGGCCGACGGCCTCCTCGTTGTAATACGCCGCCGCCGTGTCGATCAGGCGGTAGCCGGTGCGGATGGCGTCGTAGACCACGCGCTCGCACTCCGCGTGTTCAGGGATCTGGAACACGCCGAAGCCCTCAAGGGGCATTTTCGCGCCGGTGTTCAAAGTGACATACTCCATGGCAATTCCTCCGTATCCGCCTCTTGCGCGGCGCCGCTATTCCTGATATGATGAACAGCGGTGAGCCGGCAAGCGGCCTAAAATATTTTTCACGCCTCTATAATAGGCCGTTTTGGGGCAAAAGTACAATGCTAAAGGTGTATAATACTATAAATTGAAATCATACTGAGGTGGAGGTCATGGATCTATACGAGCTGCGGCAGCTGGCGGCTTTTGCCGAGCGCGGCACGCTCTCTGCCGCTGCGGAGACGCTGCATCTCTCGCAGCCAGCGCTCAGCCGGAATATGAAAAAGCTGGAGGAGGAGCTGGGTGTGGCTCTCTTCGAGCGGCGGAAAAACCGCCTGGCACTGAATGAAAACGGCGAGTATGTCCTCCGCATCGCCCGGGAACTGCTGTCCTCGGCGGACGGGCTGCCGGCGAGGGTGCAGGAATTCGACCGCAGGCACCGCGCTATTACTGTCGGCCTCTGTGCGCCTGCCCCCGGCTGGCTGCTGACGCCGCTGCTGAGCAGCATTTATCCCGGCCGCATGCTGCAAACAGAGATTTTGCCGTGGAACAAGCTGCTCGAGGGGCTCGACAGCGGGCGTTTCCAGCTGGCTGTCCTCGCGCGCGAGCCGGAGAGCGGGCGCTATTTCTCGCGCGAGTGCGGGCGAGAGTCGCTGATGTTCGCCCTGCCCCCCTCTCACAGGTTTGCCCGGCGCGAGAGCCTCTCTTTTGCGGACATGGACGGCGAGACCATGCTGCTGATGGACGATATCGGCTTCTGGGACTTCGTGCGCACGGAGAAGCTTCCGCACACGCGATTTTTGATGCAGAATGACCCCGCCGACTTCAACGAGCTCATCGCCTCTTCGACCCTGCCCTCCTTCACGACGGATCTCGCGAAAAAATACCTCGGCGGCGGCGCGGGCCGCGTCGAGGTGCCCATCTCTGACCCGGAGGCGTCGGTGACGTATCGCCTTGCCTGCCTGCGGGAAAATCGGGGCAAATACCGCGCGCTGTTTTCAGCGCTGGATGCATAGCAAAAGCCGGCCGGGAGACCCGGCCGGCTCTTTTTTATCCGAGCACGACGGCGTTGACCGCTTCGATGAGGTCTACGGCCTGGCTTCTCGGCACATAGCCGATGCCCTCGCCGTCCACCTCGGCGTAGCAGCTCTCGCCGTCCGCGCGGTAGAGGCTCAGGGCGATCTCATCGCCGGAAGCGAGCGTGGCGCGGAGGCTTATCTCCTCCTCGCCGGAGGCCCCGCCGCCGTCGAACCGGCTGGCGGAGAGCGCCGCGAGCGCGGTGCTGATGTCCGTGACGCTCGTCTCTTCGCCTTCATAGTACCACTGCGTCCCCTCGTCCTCCGCCTCCGCGCCCTCGGGCGGCGTGGTGGTGAACTCATAGGTCCCGCCGTCGAGCGTGACGGAGAGGCTCGCGACGTCCTCCACCTCCGCCGGGAAGATCTCCGTGTGCCGGAGGTCGTCGTAGGAGCACGCCATGATGGCCTTGAAGGTGTCGTAGCCGATCTCGTAGATGATGGCGCTCTCGCCCACGCGCAGGTAGGCGACGGCGTCCTCGTCCGTGGGCTCGGCGGTCTCCTCGGCGTCCTCGGACTCCTCCTCCAGGGCCGCGAGCACCTCGTCCCAGTCCGTGAGCTTATCCGTGGCGCTGCGGGAGAAGGATATCGTGAACGTGAGTATTTCCGCATCCTCCTCGCCGGACTCGGGGTAGTCTATGGTGACGGTGAGCTCGGGCTCGTCAAGGCCGGTCTCGGCCAGGTCGGCCTCCGTGGCGTCGTAGGTGTAATAGTCCTCAAGGCCGAGGGCGGCGATATAGGTGACAAAGTCGTTGACGCTGTCCGTGTCCAGCACCTCGCCGTTTTCCGTGTAGTAGACGTCGCCGGCGCGGTAGCTGCCGCCGTTTTCGTCGCGCTCTATCACGTAGTTCTCCGCGCCGGAGAACTCCACGCGCTCAACATCGACGAAGGCCGGTATCGTGTCGTCGAGCATATGAGCACGGTGCGGCTCTCGCCGAGCTGGCCGATGAGCGCGCGTATCTCCAGTATCTGGATGGGGTCGAGGCCGACGGTCGGCTCGTCGAGTATCACCGTGTCCGGCTCGCCGAGCAGGGCCTGGGCGATGCCCACGCGCTGGCGGTAGCCCTTGCTGAGCGCGGAGATGCGGCGGTTTTTCATGTCGCCGATGCCCGTCTCGTCGATGACGGAGGCCATCTGGCGCTTCAGCTCCGCGCCGCGCAGCCCCTTGGCCTCGCCGACGAAGCGCAGATACTCCTCCGGCGTCTCACCCAGATAGAGCGGCGGCTGCTCGGGCAGGTAGCCCACGCGCCGCTTGGCCTCGCGCGGGTCTTCATAGATGTCATAGCCGGAGATCTTCACCGTGCCGCGCGTGGCGGAAAGGCAGCCGGTCATGATGTTCATGGTGGTGCTCTTCCCCGCCCCGTTGGGCCCCAGGAAGCCGTAGACCCCCGCGCCCGCTATCTCGAAGCTGAGGTCGTCCACCGCCGTCACCGCGCCGTAGCGCTTGGTGAGATGTTCAACTTGCAGCATACAATGCCTCCTTGCGTAGTTGCTGCGGTCATTGTACAACGCGAAGCTAAAACTAACCTGAAAGCCGGCCGCCCCGCCGGCTTTCGCGCTTCTGCCGCCGGCAAGCAAAAAGCGGAGGCCGCTGGACAGCGGCCCCCGCTTTTTCGCGCCCGCGGCGCGCTTTATCCCCTGCTCTCCCGCAGCCTCCCGCCGCGCAGCATCGCCGGCCGGGCCTTCAGATAGACGGCCAGGGACAGGATAACCGTCAGGCTGTCGGCGGCCACCTGCGACCACACGAGCCCGTACATACCGGCGGCCGCGTTGAGGATGTACAGCATGGGGATATTGAAGCCCAGCCAGCGCACCACGCCCAGCAGGAGCGATATGTTGCCCTTGCCCAGGGCCTGGAACAGGAAAACGGTGAAAAAGCTCATGAACATCAGCGGCGTGGCCAGCACGCGCACCCTGAGGAACGACGACGCCAGAGCCACGGTCTGCGCGTCATCGAGGAAAAGGCTGATAAGCGGCGTTGCGAGGAGCTCATATAGCAGGATGCTCAGCGCGGCGGTCACCAGCCCGGACGCCAGGGAGAGGCGCATCGTCCTGCGCAGCCGTTCACTGTCGCCGGCGGAGTAGTTATAGCCCACGAGCGGCATCATGCCCTGGCAGATGCCGACGCCCACGTTCAGCGGGAAGCGTTCCACCTTGAGCACGATGCCGATGGCCGCCAGCGCCAGGTCGTGGTACGAGACCATCAGCCGGTCGAGCACCACGTAGTCGAGGTCGAACAGGAAGGTCGCCACCGCCGAGGGCACGCCCACGGCGAACACCCCGGCGATGCTCCGCCGCTCCGCCAGCCCCACGCGCGGGTCGAAGGTTATCACGGCGCCCTTCCCGCTGCGTGCGAGCACGGCGCAGAAGAAACCGCAGGCGATGACGTTGGAGAGGCAGGTCGCCGCCCCCGCCCCCAGCACCTCCAGCCCGTCCGGCAGCAGGACGAACATGAAAAGCGGGTCGAGCGCGATGTTCAGCAGCCCGCCGAGCACGATGCCGAAGCCCGCCGCGGACGAGCGGCCGATGCTCCGCAGCAGGTTCGACAGCACATTCGAGAGCACCGTGGGCACGCCGCCGGCGACGATGACGCAGAGCGCGTACTGCCTGGCAAATTCAAAGGTGTTTTCCCCCGCGCCCAGCAGCGCCAGTATGGGGCGCATGAAAACGCCCATGGCGAGGGAGAAGAGCGTCGCTATGGCCAGGCCCAGGTATATGGAGAACGTGCCCACGCGGCGCGCCTCGTCCTCCCTGCCCTGCCCCAGCAGGCGCGAGACCAGCGAGCCCCCGCCGACGCCGGCCAGCCCGGCCAGGCAGGTGCTGATATTGAATACGGGCAGTATGAGCGAGGTGGCGGCGACCATGTAGGGGTCGTCCGTCTGCGCAACGTAAAACGTGTCCGCCATATTGTATATGAGCACGATGAGCTGGCTGACGACGGCCGGCAGCACCATTATCCTCAGCGCCCGCGGCACCGGCAGGCTGCGGAACACTTCTTCCCTTGAGGGCTTTTCTCTTTTCAGGCTCATTTTTCACACCGGGCTTTCCGATTTTTTAGCACTGCCTGTAATTATGGCACTCCCCCACCGCAAATTCAAGCCTCCTGAATCGGGCCGCCGTTCGGCGAAGGCAAAAAAGAGCCGGCTGATAGCATACATCAGCCAGCTCTTTGCTTTTGGATAAGAGATTTTGTTGCCGCAAAGCCGTTCGGGCTCCGAAAACAGCGTAATTACAGGGGTTTCACCGCTCCTGAGATTATTCCCACTCCTCAAGCGAAACCTCGGCTTAAACACTTTTGTATTTGCCATTTAGCTCCGTTTGTATTTGATAGCTCGTATTATCCTCAACCTGCACGTTCTCCGACTTTTGGCTATCGTTTTGCTATCGGCTGGGTGCTATCAGCGATGCAAAACCTTTTGCATTGTATCACAAAAGACATGAACAACGCAAGTGTTCTGCTGCATCAATGACTTCTGACAACAGCGAACTTATTGGAACTCAATTCACATTTTTCGTATTCGATTT
>DVOV01000082.1 GCA_018713375.1 Candidatus Scatomorpha stercorigallinarum
GAGGAGCGCTTCTTTGCATCCAAGCGCAGCTTGGCCGACCGTGCACTGCTTCGCTTACGCTCGCGGCACTACCTTGCAAATTATCGGCCCGTCAGCGGCGCGAGCGTAAGCGAAGCAGTGCACGGTCGGCCAAGCTGCGCTTGGATGCAAAGAAGCGCGCCTCACCAACGGATGAGGTCCGTTAGTGAGGCGCGCAGCGCATCTGCCTCCAGGCGCAGCCTGGCTTTGGGCAAGACCAAAGAAATGGGGTGGCACTTGGGTCTCGCAGGGCCTTGCCCTGCTCTGCCCGCCGCCGCAACGCGGCGGCAACTGCCTCCTTACCGCAGCCTGGTCAGGTGGCGTCGAAGCCGATGTCGTCCAGCTCGGCTTTGGCCTTTTCCACGTCGGCGGCGCTGCCGTCTATGGTGACGGTCTTGTCCTCAAGGCTGACGGTGAACTTCAGCCCGGCGGCGTTGAGGGCGTTGGTGATGCGCTCCACGCACTTGGAGCAGTGCATGTCGGGTACGTTGAGAATTGTCATTTCTGTTTCCTCCTGAATGATGTATTTGGATTTTTAAGCAAAGGCTTATTTCATCAGTTTCTGCAGCATGGCGCAGAGCTCGTCCACCACGCCGTCGTCGCCGGCGCGGATGCCGTCCGCCACGCAGGTCTTGATGTGGCTGGAGAGCAGCTCGCGGGAAAAGGCGTTGAGCGCGGCCTGGATGGCGGAGACCTGCATCAGCACGTCCACGCAGTAGGCGTCGCCCTCCAGCTGGCGCTTGACGCCGCGCACCTGCCCCTCGATGCGCGAGAGGCGGTTTATCAGCGAGCGGTATTCCGCTTCGGAGCGGTGCTTTATCTTCCCTGTGTGTTCGAGGTTTTCGGTTTCACAGCAGCTCACAGCTTTTTCCCCCTTAGACGAAGGGCGTTGCCCACCACGCAGACGCTCGAGAGGCTCATCGCCAGCGCGCCGATCATGGGGCTGAGCAGGATCCTGAAGAAGGGATAGAGCACCCCGGCGGCGATGGGTATGCCGATCGTGTTGTAGCAGAAGGCCCAGAAGAGGTTCTCCTTGATGTTCGTTATCGTCAGGCGGCTCAGCCGCACGGCCTTCGGCACGTCGCCGAGGTCGTCCTTCATGAGCACCACGTCCGCGGACTCTATCGCGATGTCGCTGCCGCCGCCCACGGCGCAGCCGACGTCCGCCTGGGTGAGCGCGGGGGCGTCGTTTATCCCGTCGCCGACCATGATGACGCGGCCGCCCTTCTCCTGTATCGAGCGCACGACGTCCGCCTTGTCGCCGGGGAGCACCTCGGCTATCACCTCGTCCGCGCCGACCTGCGCGCCGATGTAGTTCGCGGCGCGGGAGTTGTCGCCGGTGAGGAGCACGACGCGCAGGCCCATCTCCTTCAGCCGGGCGATGGCGGCGGCGCTCGTTTCGCGCACCGGGTCCGCCACGGCGATGGCGCCGAGCAGCGCGCCGCCGCGCGCGACGAACATGACGGTCTTGCCCTCGCCGGAGAGGCGCTCGGCCTCGCCGGATATCGCGGAGATGTCCACGCCGCTCTCCTCCATCAGGCGGGGGCTGCCCACGAGGACACCTTCCCCGCCCAGCTGGGCGGAGAGCCCGCGGCCGGAGAGGTTTTCAAAGCCGGTGACCTGCGCGGAGGAGCAGATGCCCTCCTCGCCCGCGGCGCGCAGCACCGCCTCGGCGAGCGGATGGGCGCTGGCGGCTTCCACCGCCGAGGCCACGGCGAGGATCTCGCCGCGCTCCGCGCCGGCGCAGAGCACGTCCGTCACAGCGGGCTTGCCCTCCGTCACCGTGCCGGTCTTGTCCAGCACGGCGGTGTTCACGCCGTGGAGCGTCTCGAGCGCTTCGCCGCTCTTTATCAATATGCCGTTCTGCGCGCCGAGGCCGGTGCCGACGACGATGGCCGTGGGCGTGGCGAGGCCCATGGCGCAGGGGCAGGCGATGACCAGCACGCTGGTGAACACCTTGAGCACAAAGGAGAGCGGCTCGCCGGCGATCAGCCAGGCGATGCCCGCCAGCAGGGCGAAGGCCATCACCACGGGCACGAACACGCCGGCCACCTTGTCGGCGATCTTCGATATGGGGGCCTTTTTGCCCTGCGCGTCTTCGACTATCTTGATTATCTTCGAGAGCGTGGTGTCCGCGCCGACGCGGGTGATGCGGACATAGAGCGAGCCGTTCACGCCGATGCTGCCGCCGATGACCTCGCTGCCGGGGGCCTTGTCCACGGGCAGGCTCTCGCCGGTGAGCATGCTCTCGTCCACGCCGCCCTCGCCCTCGACGACCTCGCCGTCGAGCGGGACGCGCTCGCCCGGGCGGACGAGCACCACGTCGCCCACGCGGAGGATTTCTGTCGGCACCTCGGTAAGGGAGCCGTTTTCGCCGCGGAGCACGGCGGTGTCCGGCGTGAGGGCCATGAGCCGGCGGATGGCGCCGGTGGTCTTGTGCTTGCTGGCCGACTCCATGTGCTTGCCGAGGGAGACGAGCGTCACCACGACGGCGGCGGACTCGAAATAGAGCCCGTCGTGCACGAGCGAAGGGTGGTCGCTGAGCAAAAACAGCACCACAAGGCTGTAGATATACGCCGCCGTGCTGCCGATGGCCACAAGGGAGTCCATGTTCGGGTTCAGGTGCCGCAGGGCCTTGAAGCCGCTGACGTAGAACCTGCGCCCGATGTACATTATGACCGTGGAGAGCAGGAGCTGGACGAGCGCGAAATTCACGGCGTGCGTGTGCATGTCGATGATGTCCGGCAGCGGGGCGCCGAACATGGAGCCCATCGAGATATAGAGCAGCACGGCCGCGAGCACGAGCGCGGCGATTATGCCGTTGCGCTCGCGGCGGAAGGCGGCCTCCTGGGCCTTTTCCTCCGCGTCGAGGTCCTTTTTCTCTTCCTTTTTCGCCTCCAACTGCCGCGCGCCGTAGCCCGCCTTCTCGATTTTGGAGATTATGAGCTGCGGCGTGACCTTGCTCTCGTCGTACTCGATGGTCATGCGGTTCATGGTGAGGTTCACGTCGCTGCGCGCGACGCCGTCTATCCTGCGGGTGACGCGCTCCACCGCGGCCGAGCAGGCCGCGCAGTGCATGCCCTCTATGAGATAAGTTTCGGTTTTCAATATACCACCCCCGGGTATTTTTCCTTTGTACGCATAATATACCCGGGCAGGGTATTTGTCAAGCCCCAAAACGCCCGCGGCGGGGAAAGGCCGCGGGCGCGTTGCGGGCGTCAGCCCTCTCTCCAGGCGCGGACCTGGCTGCGCAGCCAGTCACACCAGCGGTCGATGCCCTCGCCGGTGCGGGCGGAGATAGGGATGATGTCGATCTTCGGGTTGCGCGCGCGGGCGCGCTCGGCGACGGCGTCGAGGTCGAAGTCGAAGTAGGGAAGAACGTCGATCTTGTTGATGAGCAGCACGTCGCAGACTTCGAACATGAGGGGGTATTTGAGGGGCTTGTCGTCGCCCTCGGGGACGGAGAGTATCATGGCGTTTTTCACCGCGCCGGTGTCGAACTCCGCGGGGCAGACCAGGTTGCCGACATTTTCCAGGATGGCGAGGTCGATATCCTCCGTACCGAGGGCCTCGAGGCCCTGGCGGGTCATGCCGGCGGTGAGGTGGCACATGCCGCCGGTGTGCAGCTGGATGGCCTTGGCCCCGGCGGCCTGGACGGTATGGGCGTCCACATCGGAGTCGATGTCGGCCTCCATCACGCCCACGCGCAGTTCGCCGCCCAGCTGCCTGAGCGTGCTCACGAGGGTGGTGGTCTTGCCGCTGCCGGGGGAGGACATCAGGTTCAGCAGGAAGAGGCCCTTTTCCTTCAGCTCGCCGCGCAGGGCGGCCGCCTCGCGGTCGTTATCGGCAAAAACGCTCTCTTTTATCTCGATGATTCTCATGCTACCGCATCCTTTCATGTGTTTCATATGCTGATGATAAGTCTACCACGCCGGCATAAAATATGCAAGCCACCGGACTGCGGCCGGCCAGGCTGCGGTAAGGAGGCAGATGCGCCGCGCGCCGCGCTGACGAGAGGCCCCGCGAGGGGGCCAGTGCCACCCCATTTCTTTGGTCTTGCCCAAAGACCAGGCTGCGCCTGGAGTCAATTGCGCTGCGCGCCCCACTGACGGAGGTCATACGTTGGTGAGGCGCGCTTCTTTGCATCCAAGCGCAGCTTGGCCGACCGTGCACTGCTTCGCTTACGCTCGCGCCGCTGCGTCTCTGCCCACTTAGTGCCGCGAGCGAAGCGAAGCCAGGCTGCGCCTGGAG
>DVOV01000007.1 GCA_018713375.1 Candidatus Scatomorpha stercorigallinarum
GCTCGGTGAGGGCCGGGTCGCGCTCGTTGCAGTCGCGCAGCTTGCCGGGGAGGGTGGAGCCCTCCAGCGCGTTCTTGCGGCGGATGTTCTCGCGTGCCTTGCGCGCGGCCTCGCGCGCCTTGCTGGCCGTCTGCGCCTTTTCCAGTATCGTGCGGCCGACGGCGGGGTTTTCCTCGAGGAACTGCTCGAGCCTGGCGCTCACGACGCTGTCCACAAGCGTGCGCATGTCGCTGTTGCCCAGCTTGGCCTTGGTCTGGCCCTCGAACTGGGGGTTCGTCAGCTTGACGGAGATGACGGCCGTAAGGCCTTCGCGGCAGTCCTCGCCGGAGACGCTCTCGCCGTCCTTGAGGATATTGGCCTTTTTGCCGTAGGCGTTCAGGACGCGGGTGAGCGCGGACTTGAAGCCCGTCTCGTGCATGCCGCCCTCCGGCGTGTGGATGTTGTTGGCGAAGGAGACAAGTATCTCGTTATAGCCGTCGTTGTACTGCAGGGCGATCTCGCACTCGGAGTCCTCGCGCTCGCCGGACATGTAGATGACGTCCTCGTGCAGCTCGTTTTTGTTGCGGTTGATGTATTTGACGAACTCGCGGATGCCGCCGGCGTAGTGCATGACGTCCTTCTGCTCCTGGCCGGGGCGCTTGTCCTCCGTGCTTATCTTCAGCCCGGCGTTCAAAAAGGCCTGCTCGCGCATGCGGGTGTGCAGCGTGTCGTAGTCAAACACGGTCTCCTCGAACATCTCCGGGTCCGGGTGGAAGCGCACGACGGTGCCGGTGTGGTCCGTCTCGCCGACGATGGTCATCGGCTGGGTTATCTCGCCGCGGGAGAACTTCATCTGATAGATCTTCCCGTTTTTGTGCACGCTCACTTCCAGCCAGTCGGAGAGGGCGTTCACCACGCTGGCGCCCACGCCGTGCAGGCCGCCGGAGACCTTGTATCCGCCGCCGCCGAACTTGCCGCCGGCGTGCAGCACGGTGTACACGACTTCCAGCGCGGGCTTGCCCGTCTGGCCCTGGATGTCCACGGGGATGCCGCGGCCGTTGTCCGCCACGCAGATCACGTCCCCCGGTTCGATGGTGACCTCGATGTGGTCGCAGTAGCCGGCGAGGGACTCGTCGATGGCGTTATCGACGATCTCGTACACCAGGTGGTGCAATCCGCTGGCGCTGGTGGAGCCGATGTACATGCCGGGGCGGAGGCGGACCGCCTCGAGCCCCTCGAGCACCTGTATCTGGCTGGCGTCGTATTCCTGTGTTATTTTCTCATTGATATCGGACATGCGCTAAACATCCTTTTCTTTCAGCATTGATGCGGTATCACCGCCGCTGCAGCGCGGCGGGCGAGAGCTGGGAGAGGTAGACGCGCCGCCTCCCGCCCTCTTCACACAGAACGAAGGACCTGGGCAGGTCCTCCGCCGCGTTTATCACCTCTCCGTTTTTTTCGGCCGCGGCGAGCATTTCGCGCGTCCATCTTGACGAGGTGGTGTTGTCTATGTCGAATATCCCGGCGACAGACGAGCGGAGAACCACGTACTGCCCGCCGATATGCAGATATGTGCCGCTCATATCAGCCTGCCCCCCGAAATCGTGAGCACCCTTGCACCGGTGCGCTTCGCTATGCCCTCGTCTTCGCAGCAGGTGATGAGCGTCTGCCCCGCGCCGATGCGGTTGAGGACGTAGTCCTGCCGCTTCGCGTCCAGCTCGCTGAGCACGTCGTCCAGCAGCAGCACGGGGTATTCGCCCGTCTCCTGCAGGAATATCTCCCGCTCGGCGAGCTTTATCGAGAGCGCGGCGGTGCGCTTCTGCCCCTGCGAGCCGAAGGTGCGCGCGCTGCGGCCGTTGATGCTGATGGCGATGTCGTCCTTGTGCGCGCCGGTGAGGCACTGGCCGGAGTCTATCTCCGCGCGGCGGTGGGCCTCCTGGTGCTCGCAGACGCGGTAGAATATCTCCTTTTCGCTCTTAAATGGGTCGTCCACCGTGGAGACCGTGGCGTATTCGAGCCGCAGCTCGTCCGCCCCGCCGGAAAACTCGCGGTGGATGGGCGTGGCCGCCTCCGCCAGGCGCTTGACGAAGGCCGCGCGGTAGCGGATGAGCTTTGCCGAGACGGCGCACATGCGCGCGGAAAAATCGTCCAGCGCGTCCAGCAGCGAGGGCTTTTCCCGCCAGTCGCGCAGTATGGCGCTCTTCTGGTCGTATAGCCGGGCGTATTCGCCGGCGAGCTTGGCGTAATTGGGCCGCAGTTGGCCGATGGCCGCGTCCATCAGCCGCCGGCGGACGGCCGCGCCCTCGCGCACCAGGTCGAGGTCGTCCGGGCAGAAGAGGACGCTGTTGAGGCCGCCGGAGAGCTCCGAGGCGCTTTTTTTCACGGCGTTCACCGTTATCTGCTTGCGCTGCCCGGGCGTGAGCACGATCCTCACGGTCTGCTCGCGGCCGTGGCTCTCCACATCTGCCAGTATCTCGGCGTTGGAGAAGCCGAAGCCCACCAGCTCGCGGTCCAGCCGCGTGCGGAAGCTCCTGCCGCAGGTGAGCATATAGACGGCCTCCAGCAGGTTGGTCTTGCCCTGGCCGTTCTCGCCCTTGATGACGTTCGTGGCGCCGGAGAACTCCACGCACTCCTGCTCATAGTTGCGGAAGCCGGAGAGGGCGATGCGCTCGACCTTCATGCGCCCTCCACCCTGTAGAGCGCGCCGTCAAAGGCCACTTCGTCCCCGGCCCGGAGTTTTTTGCCGCGCATCAGGCAGGGCTCGCCGTTCACCCGCACCAGGCCGTCGGCGATGGCCATCTTGGCCTCGCCGCCCGTCTCGCACGCCCCGGCGAGCTTCAAAAAGCTGTCCAGCTTGATGAACTCCGTCTCAATATTGATGATATCCGTCCTCATCGCGCGTCATTCCCCGGAGCGCAGGCGCACGGGCAGCACCATGTAGATGAAGCCGTCGCCGCCGTCCGCCGGCAGGAAAACGCAGGGGGAGGAGCCGGTGTTGATGCACACGTCCAGCTCGTCCGCCGGGGCGGCGCGCAGCGCGTCGCGCAGATAGCGGTCGTTAAAGCCGATCTCCGTGTCGCCGCCCTCGCCGGAGCAGGTGCAGACGTCCTCCGCCCGGCCCACGGGCGTGACGCAGGCGAAGTCTATGTTGCCGTCGCCGAACACCAGGCGCAGGGGGCTCTTTATCTTCTCGTCCACCACCAGGGAGACGCGGTCCACCACGGAGAGGAACTCCTCGCGGCTTATCTTCATCTTGAAGCGGAAATTGTCCGGCACGGCGCGGCGGTAGTTGAGGAAGTCGCCCTCCAGGCGGCGGGAGATGACGACCGTCTCGCCGATGGTGAAGGTGACGTGCTTCGCGCCGACGTTTATCAGCACGGCGTCCTCGCTGTCCGCGCAGATGCGGCTGATGTCCTGCAGGGCGGCGCCGGGGATGATGAAGCTGAGCCCGTCGCGGCCGCTGCCCTCCAGCTTTTCGCGCCTCAGCGCCAGGCGGTAGCCGTCCACGGAGACGACGGTAAGCTGGCCGCCGCCTATCTCGAACATGCTGCCCATGTAGACGGGGCGGCTCTCGTTGGTGGAGACGGCGAATATCGTCTCGTCTATCATCGCCTTGAGCGTCTTCTGCGGGAGGGAGACGGCCTCCGCCTCGTCCATCTCCGGCAGCTCGGGGTACTCGGCGGCGTCGATGGCGATGAAGTCATAGGCGCTGCGGCCGCACTTCACCTTGACGGCGTTCTTGCCGTCCACCTCCACGGTGACGATGCCGTCCGGCAGGCGGCGGAGCATCTCCGTGAACAGCCGGGCGTTGAGCACGGCGGAGCCGGGGCGCTCTACCTCCGCCTCGATGGTGGTGTAGATGCCCTTCTTGAGGTCGTAGCCCGTCAGGCGCACGCCGGCGCCGGCCTGGATGAGCAGGCCCTCCAGCGCGGGGATCGGGCTTTTGGCCGAGGCCGCGCGCGCGGCGGTGGCGGCGGCGGACTGTATGAGGTGCTTGTCGCAGGAAAATTTCATGTTCGTGCCTCCTGAGGATAGAAAGGATAGGATGATTTTTAGTAGCAGTAGCAGTAGGGGCTGAGGGGTGTTGAAAAGTTGGAAAAAGCGAGCTGTGGCGCGGGTGTTTGGTGTTGAAAACTTTGTTTGGTGTTTTGCCGTTGTGAACAGTGCAAATGGGTTGAAAAAATTACCGACAGATATCAACAGCGGTTCAACAGCATTTTGTGAACAGGCGAACAAAATGTTCGTTACGAGCGGGAATTGATATTGGAGGAGATGTCTCGCACAGTGCTGGCCACTTCGGGGTCTTTTTTTATGAGGTCCTCCACCTTGCGCACGGAGCTGAGGACGGTGGAGTGGTTGCGGCCCTCGTACTGCTCGCCGATGTCGAGCAGGGAGAGGTTGGTCAGGCTGCGCATGAGGTACATGGATATCTGGCGGGCCATGGCGATGTTCTTGCTGCGGCGCTGGCCGCGCAGGTCGTCCGGCGAGAGGGAGTAGTAGCGGGCGGTCTCCTCGATGATGACGTCCGGCGTGGGGATGTATTCGCCGACGCGGATGACGTCCTTGATGGCGCGCTTGACGGAATTTATGGTGATGGTGTCGTTGAGTATCTCCTTATAGGCCGTCAGGCGCTTGACCACGCCCTCTATCTGGCGGATGTTGGCCGTGATGTTCTCGCCGATGTATTCCACCACGTCGTCCGGCAGGATCATGCCCAGCTGGGCGGCCTTGTTGCGGATGATGGCCATGCGCGTTTCGATGTCGGGGGGCTGCACGTCCGCCATCAGCCCGCCCTCGAAGCGGGTGCGCAGGCGGTCGTCCAGCAACGACATCTCCAGCGGCGGGCGGTCGGAGGTGATGACGATCTGGTGCCCGGCCTCGTAGATGTTGTTGAAGGTGTGGAAGAATTCCTCCTGCGTGGCCTGCTTGCCGGCGATGAACTGTACGTCGTCCACCAGGAAGAGGTCCACGTTGCGGTATTTCTGGCGGAACTCCTCCGCCGTGCCGGACTGCACGGACTGTATCATCTGGTTGGTGAAATCGTCGCCCTTCACGTAGGCTATCTTTTTTTCCGGGTGGCGGGCGTGTATCTCCTCGCCGATGGCCAGCAGCAGGTGCGTCTTGCCAAGGCCGGAGTTGCCGTAGATGAAGAGGGGGTTATAGGCCTTGCCGGGGTTTTCCGCCACGGCCACGGCCGCCGCGTGGGCAAACTTGTTCGAGGGGCCGACGACGAAGCGGTCAAAGGTGTAGCCGTCCATCTCCGGCAGATGGTCTGGGCCCTTTTTGCGCGAGAGGTACTCCTCAAGCTCGTCGCCCGCCAGCACCTGCAGCTCAAAGTCGCAGGAGAACAGGTCGTAGAGCGCGGCGCAGATCGTGGAGCCGAACCGGGACTGGATTATGTTGCGCTTGAAATCCGTGGCCGTGTGCAGCACCAGCTTGCAGTCCTCCAGCTCCACGGGCTCGCAGTCCGCAAACCAGGTGTTGTAGGCCGTGGGCGTGATGTCACGGGCGATTATCTCCAATATGCTCTTCCATACCTCCGCGACGGAATCCATTTGTGATCCTCCCAACTGTAAATGGGCAGTTTTATGCCCGCCGCGCGGCGGGCGCATAACATTATACCAGATTGGCGGCGGGGAATCAAGAAAATACATTATTTTAATATAATTTCCGCCGCCCCGGGCCGGTTGAATTCGCGCCGCTTTGGTGGTATACTCCTTGCTGATGGAAAAGAACGCACTATTGGAAGCATTTTTCGACATACCGGAGGCCGCCTCCCTCCCCCGCGCCGGGGAGGGGGGAGGGCTTCCTGCGCTCATAACGGGCCTGCCGCCGGCGGGCCGGGCGCAGCTGGCCGCCGCCCTGGCCGCGCGGGAGGGCGCGCCGCTGGTGGTGCTCTGCCCGGACGAGAGCTCCGCCGAGGCCATCGGCGCGGACATCGCCGCCCTTACGGGCGCGGAGGTGAACTACCTCTATTCTCGCGACTTCACCTTCTACACCGCGGACGCCGTCTCCCGCCAGGGGGAGCAGCGGCGCATAGGCGCGCTGAAGGCCATGCTCGACGGCGCGGAGGTGACGGTCATCACCGCGGCGGGGCTGCTGCAGCGGGCGATCCCGCCGGAGGATCTGAGACGCGCGGCCTTTGAGATATCCGCGCAGGGGCAGCTGGCGGTCGAGGACGCGGAGGACGCGCTGCTCAGGTGCGGCTATGCGCGCGCGGAACAGGTGGACGCCCCGGGGCAGTTTTCCCGGCGCGGCGGCATACTGGACTTTTTTTCGCCCTCGCAGCGCGAGCCCGTGCGCGTTGAGCTCTGGGGCGACGAGATAGACTCCATGGCCTTTTTCGACCCCGTCAGCCAGCGGCGGACGGAGAACACGGACCGCGCGGAGATCCTGCCCGCGGCGGAGACGCTGCCGGCCCTCATGCGCGGCGGCGCGGCCGCCCTGGCCGCCGAGCTCGAACGGCAGCTGAAGGGCGTGTCCCGCCGCAGGACGGACACGGCGGCGCTCTATGCGCGCACGCTGCGCGAGGACGCGGAGCTGCTGCAAAACGGCGCCGAGCTGCGCGCGGCGGACCGCTACGCGCCGCTCATCTACGGCGGCATGGCCACGGCGCTGGACTACATACCGCCTGGCGCGGTGATACTGCTCGACCAGCCGGTGAGGTTCGCCGAGCGCGCGCGCAGCTACGCCAAGGAGCTGGGCGAGGACATAAACACGCTGGTCAAGGCAGGGCGGCTGAACGCGCGCGCGGAGGATTTCTGCCTGCCGCCCGACAGGGCCTTCAGGGAGCTGGCCGCGCGCGGGCTCTATATGGCGGACTCCTTCACCGCCGGGCGCTACCCGGCGGAGCCGAAGAGCATAACGAACATACTCGCCAAGCAGCTGCCCAGCTACGGCGGCAGCGCCGAGCAGGCGGCGGAGGACGTGCGACACTACCTGTCCACGGGCTTCGCCGTGCTGGTGCTCTCCGGCGACGCGCGGAGGGCGGCCATCATGGCCAGCTTTTTCGACGGGAAGGGGATAAAAGCGCGCACGGCGGGCGAACTCGCGGCCCTGCCCGCGCGCGGCGAGTGCCTGATCGTGCCGGGAGGGCTCTCCTCGGGCCTTGAGTACCCCTCTGCGCGCCTGGCGGTGCTGACGGATACCCAGATAGCCGCCGGCGGCTACCGCCGCGCAAAACGGCGCAAAAAGCCCAGCATGGGCGAGCGCATCGGCTCCTGCGCGGACCTCGCCGTGGGCGACCTGGTGGTGCACGAGAACCACGGCATCGGCCGCTTCGCCGGCATCGTGCGCATGCCCGTGGACGGCGCGCAGAAGGACTACATGAAGATCTGCTACGCGGGGACGGACACGCTCTATGTCCCGGCGACGCAGCTCGACCTGGTGAGCAAATACGTGGGCGCGGGCGAGGACCGGCCCGTGCGCCTCTCAAAGATGGGCGGCACGGACTGGCAGCGCACGAAATCGCGCGCCAAGGCCGCAGCTAAGCAGCTCGCGCGCGGGCTGATACAGCTCTACGCCGAGCGCGCGCGGCAGAAGGGCCACGCCTTCGCGCCCGATTCACCCTGGCAGACGGAGTTTGAGGAGCGCTTCGGCTTTGAAGAGACGTCCGACCAGCTCCGCTGCGTTGAGGAGATCAAGGGCGACATGGAAAAGCCCGTGCCGATGGACCGGCTGCTCTGCGGCGACGTGGGCTACGGCAAGACGGAGGTGGCGCTGCGGGCCGTAATGAAGTGCATCCTCGACGGGATGCAGGCGGCAATACTCGTGCCGACCACCGTGCTCGCCCAGCAGCACTATCAGACAGCGATGCAGCGCTTTTTCGGCTATCCCGTGCAGATAGAGGTGCTCAGCCGCTTCCGTACGGCCGCGCAGGTGCGCGAGACGCTGAAAAATGTCCGGAACGGCCGCTGCGACCTGGTTATAGGCACGCACAGGCTGCTGCAGAAGGACGTGCAGTTCAAGAACCTGGGGCTGCTGATCGTGGACGAGGAGCAGCGCTTCGGCGTTACGCACAAGGAACACATAAAAGAACTGAGCCGCCAGGTGGACGTGCTCACGCTCTCCGCCACGCCCATACCGCGGACGCTGAACATGGCCCTCTCCGGCATCCGCGACATGTCCACCATCGAGGAGCCGCCGCAGGACCGGCTGCCCGTGCAGACCATCGTCATGGAGCACGACTGGGGCGTTTTGAAAGACGCCATGCACAAGGAGCTCAGCCGCGGCGGGCAGGTGTATTACCTGCACAACCGGGTGGACAACATCGAGCGCACGGCGCTGAAGATCTCCGAGCTGCTGGACGGCGCGGCCGTGGCCGTGGCGCACGGGAAGATGGACGAGGAGCAGCTCGGCCGCGTGATGGAGGACATGGCCGAAGGGCGCGTGCAGGTGCTCGTCTGCACCACCATCATCGAGACCGGCATCGACATGCCGAACGTGAACACGCTGATCGTGGAGGACGCCGACCACCTGGGCCTCGCCCAGCTGCACCAGCTGCGCGGGCGCGTGGGAAGGTCTACGCGCCGGGCCTACGCCTATCTCACCTTCCGCCGGGACAAGGTGCTCAGCGAGGTGGCGGAAAAGCGCCTGGAGGCCATACGCGAGTTCGCGGAGTTCAACTCCGGCTTCCGCATAGCGATGCGCGACCTTGAAATCCGCGGCGCGGGCAACCTGCTGGGCGCGGAGCAGTCCGGGCACCTGATCGACGTGGGCTACGACATGTACCTCAAGCTGCTGGAGGAGGCCGTGCTGGAGGAGAAGGGCGAAAAGAGCGAGCACCGGGCCTCCACCACCGCCGACCTCACCGTCACCGCCAACATCCCGGAGAGCTATGTGCCCAGCGAGGAGCAGCGCATGGACCTCTACCGGCGCATCGCGCTCATCCGCTCGGAGGCGGACGCCGACGACATGCTCGACGAGCTCATCGACCGCTTCGGCGAGCCGCCTGGGAGCGTGACCACGCTTGTGCGCGTGGCGCTGCTGCGCGGCGAGGCCGGCAGGGCGGGCATCACGGACATCTCCCAGCGCGCGGGCGAGCTGAGGTTCGAGCTCGACGGCTTTGACATGGAGCGCGTCTCCGCGCTCTACGCCCGGCCTGAATACAAGGGCCGGCTGCGCGTGGAGGCGGGGAACACGCCCAGGCTCACGCTCAAACTGCCGGCGAAGGCCAGGGTGCTCGACGTGGCGGACGCCTTCGTCTCCGCCTGGGCCGGCACGAAAAAGGACAAAACTTCCGACAACAAGGAGGATAAATGATGAAAAAGACACTGTCACTGCTGCTCGCGGCGGCCATGCTGCTCGCCGCCCTCTCCGCCTGCGGGGCCGGAGGGGAGGATGTGGAGCTCATAGAGAGCCCGGAGCCCTCCGCCGAAGCGGAGGCAACGCCGGAGGCTTCGCCGGAAGCTTCGCCCGAGGCGAGCGCGGAGCCCGCCCACGACTGGCAGGCGCTGCTCGCGAGCCGCGACGCCGACGAGGTGATGATGACCGTTGACGGCAGCGACGTCACCTGGGACGAATTTTTCTACTGGCTCTATGTCAATGTGGACAGCTTTGAGGCCAGTTATGGCCAGATGGACTATTCCACCGAGCTGACGGAGGGCATGACCTATGCCGACTACATGAAGATGCTCTCCGAGCAGTACGCCGTGGCCTACCACTCGCTGAACGTGCAGGCGGCGGCGGAGGGCTACGCCCTCACGGATGAGGACCGCGAGAGCCTGGACGAGGCCGTGCGGCAGACCATCGTCAACAACTGCGGCGAGGACGGCACGGAGGAGGACTTTGAGGAGTTCCTCGCCGGGCAGATGCTCACGCGGCGCGTTTTCGACTTCGTGAACGAGACGACGCTGCTCAACCAGCGCGTGTGGATCGACCGCTACGGCGCGGCGGGAGAGCTCTATCCGGAGGCCGACGCCATCAGCTGGGGCGAGGGCCAGGGCTATGTCACCGTCAAGCACATCCTCGTGCTCACGCAGGACGAGGAGGGCAATGCCCTCGACGGCGCGGCGAAGGAGGAAAAGCTCGCCCAGGCCGAGGGCCTGCTCGAACAGCTGCGGCCGCTCTCCGGCAGCGAGGAGGTCGTGGAGCTTTTCGACGAGCTGAT
>DVOV01000083.1 GCA_018713375.1 Candidatus Scatomorpha stercorigallinarum
GCCTGCTCGGCGCGGACGAGACAACGCGCGAGGCCACCCGCGGCTACATGCTCTGGACGGTGTACCTCGGCGCCGCGCCGACCATACTCAACGTAGTCATGGCCTATCTCGTGCGCGCGGAGGGCTCGGCGATGCACGCGAGCATAGGTACGATGAGCGGCTGCCTGCTGAACATCGCCCTCGACCCCATTTTCATCATGCCCTGGGGCTTTGGCATGGGTGCCGCCGGCGCCGGGCTCGCCACCTTCATCTCCAACTGCGTGGCCTGCTGCTACTATTTCGTCCTGCTCGCTGTCAGGCGCGGCCGGACCTACGTCTGCGTTAACCCTCGCAAGCTCAGCTTTGAGGGGAGCATAGTCCGCTCCGTCTGCGTAGTCGGCATCCCCGCCGCGATACAGAACCTGCTGAACGTCACCGGTATGACCATCCTCAACAATTTCACGAGCATCTACCGGGCGGAGGCCATAGCGGCGATGGGCATATGCCAGAAGCTCGCCCAGGTCCCGATGTACGCCGCCCTCGGCTGCTCGCAGGGCGTGATGCCGCTCGTGAGCTACAACTACTCCAGCGGCAATACCAGGCGCATGAAGGACGGCGTGCGCCTGACGCTCACGGCCAGCCTGATACTGATGGTCGTCATCACGGCGCTCTTCAGCGTATTCCCCGGCTTTTTCATGCGGCTTTTCATGCGCGACGAGGCCGTCGTCGAATATGGCAGCCACTTCCTCGTGGGCATGAGCCTCGCGCAGCCGTTCATGTGCATCGACTTCATGGCCGTGGGCGTGTTCCAGGCTGTGGGCATGGGCGGCCACGCCCTGGCCTTCGCCGTGCTGCGCAAGGTCGTGCTGGAGATCCCCGCGCTGATCGTGCTCAACGCCATCTTCCCCCTCTACGGCCTGGCCTACGCCCAGCTCTGCGCGGAGTTCGTGCTCGCCATCGCCGCCGTCGTAACCCTCACGCGGCTCTTCCGCCGCCTGGACTCGAAAAAGCCCGCGCCGCAGAAGGCCGTTTAGCCGCCCTGCCAGAGAAAGGAGGCCGTGGCATGGACCCTCTGGATGAATATTTCCGGCCCGAGCTCGTGCACAAAGCGCAGGAGCAGAACCCGTTCCTCAAGTTGAACGACGTCGTGTACGGCATCATCGAAAACGGCATCATCCACGGCACGCTGCCACCGGGCACGCGCCTGGGCGTGGTGCGCATCGCCAGCCTGCTCGAAGTCAGCCGCACCCCGGTATCGGAGGCCCTCGAGCAGCTCAAGAGCGAGGGCCTGGTGGTGACGCCTCCTGGCCGCAAGGGCCACTACGTTTTCGACATCAGCCACACCTCGCTCGAACATCTCTTCATGGCGCGAAAGGCCCTTGAGGGCACGGCCGCCTATATCTGCGCGCACCAGAAGGCCCTCATTGACATGGACCGCATGCGCTCCCTGGCCGTGCAGTTCCGCCAGGCCTTCGACAAGCGCGATTTCACCAATTTCGCTGAGATAGACCAGGAGTTCCACTCGCACATCGTCGTCTCCAGCCGCAACCCCTACCTGGTGAAGATGTACAAGGCCATGAACCGCTTCATCTCCTACTACTCCATCCGCTCGCAGGAGTACCTCCTCTCGCTGCAAAACGAGCCCACCTTCGCCGTTTTGGCCGGCGAGCACATGGCCATTTACCGCGCCATCGAGCTCGGCATCCCCGAGCTGGCGGAGGCCACGTCAAAAAACCACCTCAGCACATGCTATAACCTCTGCATGAGGTATCACACCACGGCCGGCGCGCTGTAGCGCCTCCTGTCCGGCCGTAAGACGGCAAAAGCCGGCCGCCCTGTGGGCGGCCGGCTCTTTTTTTATCCGTTCAGCGCATCGCGCAGCCGCTTCAGCGCCCCTCTTCGCCCAGGAAGGCGTCCAGCGCCGCGCTGTAGAGCTCCGGCGCGGCGAGATAGCACAGCGCGTGCTTTGCCCCGGGCACCACAAGCAGCGTCCCCCGCCCGCCGCAGGCCGCGGCTATCTCCCGCGCCATCTCCAGCGGCACCGTCCGGTCGCCGCCCCCGTGCACCACGAGCACCGGCAGCCCGGAACGGGCGGCGGCCTCCGGCGTCCTCGCGCCGGTGAAGCCCCGGCCCAGCACGGCAATGCCTGCCAGCGTGCCCAGCTCGATGAATGGGAAACGCGGGAGCGCATACCGGCGCGAAAAGTTGTAGGCGAGTATGTCCCGCGGGCTGGTGAACGCGCTGTCCGCTATCAGGCCCGACACCTCCTCCGGCAGCCCCAGTCCGGCCGCCATCAGCACGGCCGCCCCGCCCATGGAAACGCCGTGCAGCCATATCTCCCCGCCCAGCTCCCGCGCCAGGGCGCGCGCCCAGTCGAGCACGTCCCGCCGCTCGCGCAGGCCGTAGGCCAGCTCGCGCCCCCCGCTCAGGGCGTGCCCGCGCTGGTCTATGAGCAGTATGTTGTATCCCCTCGAGGCATAGTAGTCGAAAATGCCGCAGAAATCATTCTCCCCGCTCGAGTGATAGCCGTGTACGAGCAGCACCGAGCGTCTGCCCTCCCCGCGCAGCAGCCGCCCGTGCAGGCGCAGCCCATCGAAGGACGTTATCCAGCGCTCCTCCCAGGCGGCGGCCCTGATATGGGCGATGCCCTCGTCCAGCTGCCCGGCATAGGGCTCCCAGCGGCGGCCGGCGCGCTCTTCCGGCCGCGAAAGGTCTCTCGCGCGCTCCGGGCGCATGTTCTGTTTTATCATCACGTAGGTGGCGGCAAACACCCCCGCGGCGGCAGCCGCGGCCAGGCCCGCCGCCCAGCACAGCAAACGCATGGCGGCACCTCATTTCAAACTCCGCCCATCATACCACGCCGCGCCCGCTTTTGCAAACCGCACCTCCTGCGGTGCGCAAACGGCCCGCCGCCCCCGTTCCGCTCCCGCCCGGCCCCCTCTGGATGGCTGATACCTATTTTTTGGCTTGGATTTTGACGCGCCCTAGTGCGTGTTTTATAATATTGACATAAGATAAATCCTTCAACGTCAACAAATTTTACATTATGCACAACGGTTGAGCAAGGAGGCTGCCATGAACTGGAGAGAAAAGTACGCCCACAAGCTCGTAACGCCCCATGAGGCCATCAGCCATATCCGCTCCGGGGACACGATACACTCCACCATGTACTCGTCCCTCCCCTACGCGCTCTTTGAGGAGCTGGGCGCGCAAAAAAACCGGCTCGAGGGCGTCAACATCTACATGGGCTTCGGCGGCGGCCTCTACCGCCCCCTGGCGAAGGCCTGCAACGGCCATGTGGACGTGAACAGCCTCTTCCTCGGCCCGGCGGAGCGCACATTCATCTATAAGATGGGCTCGCGCGTACACACGCAGGTGCTGCAGCTCTCCCGCACCTACGACGACCGCGCGAACGTCCACCCCGGCGACGTCATCATGATGGCCGCCACGCCCCCCGACGAAAACGGCGTGATGAGCTTCGGCCTCACGCCCATGGACACCGCCCTCTGCCACGCCGCGCGCGACGTCATCGTGCAGATCAATGAGAACGTCCCCTACGTCTACGGCAAGGACAACATGATAAACATAGAGGATGTCACCTGCGCCATCGACAAGACCGAGGAGCTCTGCGTGATGCCGGACTCCACGCCCAGCGAGCTGGACAACAGGATCGCCGACCTCATCGCCGAGCGCATCCCGGACGGGGCCTGTATACAGTTCGGCATAGGCGGGCTCGGCATAGCGATGGGCTACCGCTGCAAGGCGAAGCGCCACCTGGGCATCCACACGGAGCTCTTCGTGGAGTCGATGGTCGACCTGATGGAGTGCGGCGCGGTGGACAACTCGATGAAGAGCATCGACCGCGGCATAAGCACCTTCGGCTTCGCCATGGGCAGCAAACGCATGAACGCCTTCCTCGACCACAACCCGCAGTGCGAGTCCCGCCGTTTCATGTATTCCAACGACCCGTACATAATTGCCCAGAACGACAACGTGATATCGGTCAACTCCGCGATGCAGGTTGACATAACAGGGCAAGTCGCCTCCGAGGGCATCGGCTTCCGGCAGTACAGCGGCATCGGCGGCCAGCTCGACTATGTGCGCGGCGCGCAGCTCAGCCGCGGCGGCCACTCCTTCATCGCGCTCAACTCCACGCGCGTGGACAAGGACGGGACGCCGCACTCGAAAATAGTCATCTCCCACCCGGCCGGCACGCCCGTCACCACCCCGCGCGCGGAGGTGGAATATATCGTCACCGAATACGGCGTCGCCGACCTCAAGTACGAGACGCTGGAGAACCGCGCCAGGCGCCTGATCGCCATTGCCCACCCCGATTTCCGCGACGAGCTCACGGCGGAGGCCAAAAAGCTCGGGCTCATCATCTGACACAGCGGCCTGAGGCCGTCATTATAAAACACAAAGGAGTGACGCATATGAAAATTGCCATGATAGGCTCCGGCGCTGCCGGCAGCGTTTTTGCGGCCTATCTGCGGCGCGGCGGCGCGGACATAACGCTCGTCGACCCGTACAAGGAGCACATGGACAAAATTGCCGCCGACGGCCTCACCTTCGTCATCAACGCCAGCGGCGGCGAGACGTACCAGCTCACAGGCTTCAAAACGGCCTATAACGCCGACGATATCGGCATCATGGATATCGTCATCTTCATGACCAAGACCCCGCAGCTCGACTCCGCGCTAAAGACAGCCGAGCCCTGCATCGGTGAGAACACGGTGCTCGTCTCGCTGATGAACGGCCTCGGCAACGAGGACAAGCTGGCCAAGGTCGTCCCCGCCGGCCGCATACTCTACGGCAACGGAGTACTCGGCACGGAGCTGGACGGCCCGGGCAAGTGCATATCCTCCCCCTCGGCGGACGGGCTGCAGATGAATTTCGGCGCACTGGAGCGCGGCCCGCTCACCGAGGCGGCGGGAGCCGAACTCGAGCGGCTGTTCATCGCCGGCGGCTGCCCCTGCAAATTCTGGGACGACGTGGCGCCGCATTTCTGGCAGAAAATCATCACCAACTGCACCTTCAATCCCCTCTGCGCGATACTCAGGCTGAAGTCCAAGGACATCATGAAGGACATGAACGGCGCGGGCCTAGCCATCGGCGTTGTGACCGAATGCTGCGCGGTGGCGACGGCAAGGGGCTGCACGATGGAGGTCCCGGCCTTCATGGCCGAGCTGCGCCGCACTGCAAGCGGCGGCAGCATAGAGGACTACTACCCCTCCATGGCCCAGGACGTGCTGATGTACAAGCGCCAGACGGAGATCGACACCCTCAACGGCGCAATCGTCAAATACGGCAAGCAGTACGGCATAGCCACGCCGTACAACGACTTTATCACCAAGGCCATCAAAGCCATACAGAAGAATTACGACAAGCAGTATCAGGAGTAGGAGATGAAGCAATGAACAAAGCGAACGTTGTGGCGAATCTCTGCAAGAGCTGCGGCTATTGCGTGAAATTCTGCCCCAAAAAGGCCATCTCCATCGGCGACAAGCGCAATAACAAGGGGCACTACTACCCCGTCATAGACCATGCGCTCTGCATCGGCTGCGGCACCTGCGCCGTCGTCTGTCCGGAAGCGGCGATGGAGATCTGGAAGGAGGAGGGCTGAGCATGGCCAAGGTATTCATGAAGGGCAACGAGGCCATCGGCGAGGCCGCCGTCCGCGCGGGCGTGCGCTTTTTCGCCGGCTATCCCATCACGCCCCAGTCCGAGCTGCCTGAGTATCTCTCCTGGCGCCTGCCGGAAGTCGGCGGCGTGTTCATCCAGGGCGAGAGCGAAGTGGCCTCCATAAACATGGTCTACGGCGCCGCCAGCACCGGCGTGCGGGCGATGACCGGCTCCTCCAGCCCCGGCATCAGCCTCAAGAGCGAGGGCATATCCTATCTCTCCGCGGCGGAGCTGCCGGCGGTGATCGTGAACATGCAGCGCGGCGGCCCCGGCCTCGGCTCCATCCAGCCCGCCCAGCAGGATTACCTGCAGGCTACCAAGGCCTCCGGCCATGGCGGCTTCCGTATGCTGGTGTTCGCGCCCTACACTGTGCAGGAGGCCGTGGACATCATCTACGAGGCCCCCGAGTACGCCGAGCGCGACCGCAGCCCCGTACTGATACTGATGGACGGCTGCCTGGGCACGATGATGGAGGAAGTGGAGCTGCCGCCGATGAAGGAGCTTCCTGAAAGCCCCTGCAAGAGCTGGACTGTCGGCTATGACGGCACCAAGCGCGGCGGGCACCTCATCACCCCCATCTACCCCGAAGCCGGCCTTGAGGGCAAGAACAAGCTGGCCGTGCAGCGCACAAAGCGCTGGGAGGAAAACGACGTCCGCGTGGAGGAGTTCATGGTGGACGACGCCGAATGGGTCATCGTGGCCTATGGCATCACCGCGCGCGTGGCCAAACAGGCCGTGCTCGACCTGCGCCAAAAGGGCGTCAAGCTGGGCCTCATCCGCCCGATCACGCTCTTCCCCTTCCCCAAAAAGGCCATCTCCGGCCTTGACTACGGCCGTGTGAAGGGCCTGATCGACATCGAAATGTCCATCCCCGCGCTGATGCGCGAGGACATAGAGCTGCAGGTCCTCGGCCGGGCGCCGGTGTACGAATACGGCCGCAGCGGCGGCATACTCGTCGACGACGAGAGCACACAGGCCGCCATCATGAAAATCATAGAAGGAGGCGAGCAGTGATGGCCGAAAAAGTTTACACCAAGCCCAAATGCCTGCTCCCGCTCTCGAGCGGCTTCTGCCCCGGCTGCCTGCACTCGCTCGCCACCAAGCTCATCGCCGAGTCGATCGACGAGCTCGGAGTCGCGGAGAGGGTCATCAACGTCCTCCCCGTCGGCTGCGCCACCATGAACAGTCTCTACTGGAAGTTAGACATGGTCACCTCCGCCCACGGCCGCGCTCCCGCGGTCGCAACCGGCATAAAGCGCTGCCGGCCCGACGCGCTCGTGTTCGCCTATCAGGGCGACGGCGACCTCGCCAGCATCGGCCTTTCGGAAATCATGATGGCCGCCAACCGCGGCGAGCACATCACAATATTCTTCGCCAACAACTCCACCTATGGCATGACGGGCGGGCAGATGGCGCCCACAACGCTCGTGGGCCAGAAGTCCACAACGTGCATCTACGGCCGCGACCCGGACACGATGGGCTATCCGCTGCGCATGTGCGAGCTCATCAAGGAGCTGGAAGCGCCCGTGTATGTGGCCCGCTTCTCCCTCAGCAGCCCGGCCAACATCCGCAAAGCGAAGGCCGGCATCAAAAAGGCCATGCAGAACCAGGTGGACGGCCTCGGCTTCTCCTTCGTGGAGCTGCTGACGAACTGCCCGACAAACTGGCACATGTCCCCCGTCAAGACGCTCGAATTCATGGAAGAGCACACGATGAAATACTTCCCCTGCGGCGTATTCAAGGACGTGACGGCAAAGGAGGCGGATAAAGCATGAAATTTACGCTCATAATCTCCGGCTCCGGCGGCCAGGGCGTGATGTCTGTGGGCATCTCCCTCGCCTCCAGCGCCGTGGAGGGCGGCCTGCACGCCACGTTCATGCCGCTCTACGGCCCCGAGCAGCGCGGCGGCAGCGCCAAGTGCACCGTCATCGTCTCCGACGAGGAGATCGTCTCCCCCCTGCCCCGCCAGTCCGACGGCCTCATCGTCATGAACGAGACCTCGTTCAAAAAGTTCACCCCCGAGCTCAAAAGCGGCGGCGTGCTCGTCCGCAACATCAACCGCACGACCTCCGCCCTGAAGCGCAGCGACATCGTAGTGGTGGACGTCCCGGCGGACGACATCGCCCACGAACTCGGCAGCGACAAAGTGTCGAACATCGTCCTTGTCGGGGCCATGCTCGGCTACTCCGGCGCGCTGGACCCGGAGGTATTCATGGCCAGCCTGCGCCATAAGTTCGAATCGAAGGGCGAGGCGGTCGTCGAGCTCAACCGCCAGGCCCTTTACAAAGGCATAGAGCTCGGCAGATCCGTCAAAGACGCCTGAAACTGAGAAAGGAGAAACACATGGGACAGTACGGCTGGAACAGCAAGATCGGCGACCTGTTGAAGGACGAGCGCTGCGTTGCGGTATTCAAAGAGATCCTGCCCGCCGCCCTTGAAAGCCCGCTGCTGAAGCTCGTCAAGGGCAAGGAAGTTGGCGTAGTCCTCGACAGCCAGAAGAAAATACCCCAGGAAAAGCGCGACGCCCTGAAAGCCGCCCTCGAAGCTATCGAATAACGAAATCCTGTGCCAAACATCATTTAAGGAGGAAAATAAAATGGCGAAGTATTCTTTTGAGACCACCACCGTCGGCGAAATGCTCGACACCCCGGAGATCATGGAGATCATCCAGAAGAACATCCCCGACGTCCTTGAGCACCCCCTGCTCGAGGTAGGCCGCAGCTTCATCTTCAACGACGCCCTGCCCTACATCGAGGACATGGTAACGGAGGAGAGCCTGGCCGCCTTCAAGGCCGACCTTGAGGCCCTCGGCTGATAAAAAAAGCGCCCGGCTCCCGCCGGGCAGAAAAAGGGGAAAGCCCGCGGGCTTTCCCCTTTTTCTGCCCGGCGGGAGCCGGGCGCTTTTTTTATCAGCCGAG
>DVOV01000008.1 GCA_018713375.1 Candidatus Scatomorpha stercorigallinarum
TCTATCTAAAGTTTTGATCAAACTTTTTCAAAAGTTTGTGGGGTCGAGGGGCAAAGCCCCTCGGCGCGGCCCGCAGGCCGCGAAACTCCCCCTATTTCCAAAAAAGCGCAGGAAGGGGGTCTGGGGGAAACCCTCGCCGGGGGTTTCCCCCACGGCCGTTGGCCGCCCTCCTTACCGCAGTCGGGGCTTGACAAATGGCGGAATTCGTGTATAATTGATAGGCCTGCCCATGGGACAGGCCAAGATCCTTGCCCGCAGGAAGGTGCGGGCCATCAGTCCAGAAGGAGGTGCACAAATGGCTAAGACGAGCGAAAAGTACGAGGTAATGTACATCATCAACCCCAATCTCTCCGAGGAGGAGACGGCGGCGATCGTCGAGAGGTTCAAGACGCTTGTCGAGCAGAACGGCACGCTTGACGAGATGGAGGAGATGGGCAAGCGTAAGCTCGCGTACGAGATCAACTATCTCAGCGAGGGCTACTACGTCCTCATCAAGCTCACCAGCGCGCCGGAGTTCCCCGCAGAGCTCGACCGTATCCTTGGCATAACCGACGGCGTCATCCGCAGCCTCATCACCCGCAGGCCGGAGTAAGGGGGCGCCGGGATGCTCAACCACATCGTCCTGATGGGACGGCTCACGCGGGACCCGGAGCTGCGCTACACGCAGTCGCAGATACCCGTGGCGAGCATCCGCATCGCCGTTGACCGCGATTACGGCCGCGGCGAAGAGAAGCAGACGGATTTCATCGACGTCACCGCCTGGCGGCAGACCGCCGAGTTCATCAGCAAGTACTTCCAGAAAGGGCGTATGATCGTCGTTTCCGGAAGGCTGCAGATGCGCGAGTGGACGGACAAGGACGGCAACAAGCGCGTGAGCGCCGAGGTCGTGGCCGACAACGTCTATTTTGGCGACAGCAGCCGCAGCAGCGACGGCGGCGCGCCCAGCCGCGATCACGGCGGCAACAGCTATGGCGGCGGCAGCTACGGCGGCCGCGACAGCGGCGGCTACGGCGGGGGCTACGGCTCGCGCGAGAGCGCCCCGCGCCAGCAGCAGAGCGCGCCCTCCGGCTTTTCCGAGCTGGACGACGGCGATGGAGAGCTCCCCTTCTGAGGGGCGCGTCTGTAGAAGAGACCGGCATTTAATGTAACATTGAGGAGGTATTACCTTGGCTTTCGATAACAAGGCGAAGAATCGCAAGCGCAAAAAGGTGTGCCAGTTCTGCGTGGACAAGGTCGCTTATATCGACTATAAGGACGCTGCCAAGCTCCGGAAGTTCATCTCCGAGCGCAGCAAGATCCTTCCGCGCCGCACCACCGGCACCTGCGCCATGCACCAGCGCGAGCTGACCGAGGCCATCAAGCGCGCCCGTCAGATCGCCCTGCTGCCCTACGTCACCGACTGACAAACAAAAAACGCCGGCCCGGCGGGCCGGTGTTTTTTTATCCTCTCTGACCGCGCGCAGCGGCACAGAAAAACAGGAGGGCCGGAGCCCTCCTGTTTTTTAGTTCAGGGTCTGTTGCCTATCACACCACGTTGATGGTGATGTTGGGCAGCACGCCGTTGAGGCTGGCGGCATCGTCCATGCCGTCGGCGGTGGCGGGGTACTCAGCGTTGACAACGAGGGAGCCGTCCTTCATGGCGGCGAGCTGGGCCTCGTACTCCTCGACGGTGTAGTTCTCGAGCATCCAGGTGTCGGTGGGCAGGCCAACGGCGTCGTCAGTCGCGCCGAGGGTGGTGGTCACGCCGCCGATCTCATCCCAAGTGCCTTCGTAGAAGCTGGTCAGGGCGACCTCGGCAGCCTGGGCGATGCCCTTCATGGCGGAAGTGATGACGGTGTCGCTGTCGCCGCTCTGGTCGACGTCAACGCCGATGACCAGGCCGTCGTTGGCGGAGGCGGCGCTGGAGATGGACTCGAACATGGAGCCGCCGCAGGCGAACACGACCTCGGTGCCGGTGGTGTACCAGCCGTTGATCATGGTCTGCAGGTCGGGGGAAGCGGTGAAGTTGGCGCCGTACTGCCAGCTGTAGTTGACGCTGACGTCAACGCCCATCTCCACGGCGGCCGCGCTGGCGCCCTGGAGGAAGCCGTAGCCGTAACGGCAGCAAGCCGGGTTGGTGCCGCCGCCGCCGCCGGAGAAGCCGAGCTGGGTGAAGCCCTCGCGGACGATGGCGTAGCCGGCCAGATAACCGGCCTGCTCTTCCTGGAAGTTGATGCCGGCGACGTTGGTGAGGACGTTGCCAGCCTCGTCATTGATGGAGTAGCCGTCGATGAACACGAACTTGACGTCCGGGTTGTTCGTGGCGGCGGTGCGCAGGGCAGCCTCCTGCAGGAAGCCGGCGCAGACAACGATCTTGGCGCCGTTGTCAACGGCGTCCTGCATGGCCTTGGTGCGGTCGTCGTCGGTGGCCTGGTCGCCGTTGGCGGGCTGGTAGTACTTGTAGGTCAGGCCGTTCTCGTAAGCGTACAGCTTGACGCCGTTCCAGGTGCCCTCGTTGAAGGACTTGTCGTGCAGCTGGCCGACGTCGGTGACGAAGGCGACCTCGTAGGTGCCGTCCTCAGAGGTGATGTTGTCCTCGATGTCGTTGGGGTCAACGGCCTCGGCGGGCTCCTCAGAGGGATCTTCCTCGGCGGGCTCCTCAGCGGGGGCCTCGCTCTCGGTGGCGGCGGGCTCTTCGCTCTCAGTGGCAGGGGCTTCGCTCTCCTCGGCGGCGGGCTCGCTGCCGCAGGCGGCGAGCGCGAAGACCATCACGAGAGCGAGAAGCAGAGCAAGAAACTTCTTCATTCTGGTATGTATCCTCCGTTTCATAATATGATTCGGGTCGCGCGGTGCGTTTCACCGCGTCGTGAGACATTATATCACAGCTGTATGTATCATTCAAGTAAAATACACGAAAAATTCCCCCCGGTCAGCGGCCGGGGGGAATTGCCTGCGGCCCGCCCGCAGGCGGGGGAGTGCAGAGGCGAGGGCCCCTGCGAGCCATTTCTGAGAGGTTTCTTTTTGTCTTGTCAAAAAGAAACCCCTCAGACTCCAAAGAGAAAACCGCTTTGGTGCTAGTCGAT
>DVOV01000084.1 GCA_018713375.1 Candidatus Scatomorpha stercorigallinarum
TCTGCAAGAGCTGCATCGACGGCGGCTTCACCTCTGTCATGATCGACGCTTCCAGCAAGCCCTTCGACGAGAACATTGCCATTACCCGCAAGGTCGTCGAGTATGCGCACGACCATGGCGTCGTGGTCGAAGCCGAGCTTGGCACCCTCGCCGGCATCGAGGACGAGGTCAAAGTCGAGGAGGGCTGCGCCAGCTACACCCGCCCCGAGGAAGTGCAGGAATTCGTCGAGCGCACGGGCTGCGATTCCCTGGCCATCGCTATCGGCACCAGCCACGGCGCGTACAAGTTCAAGCCCGGCACCAAGCCCCAGCTCCGTTTCGACGTGCTCGAGGCCGTGGAGAAGAACCTGCCCGGCTTCCCCATCGTCCTGCACGGCTCTTCCAGCGTGCCCCAGGAGTTCGTCGATGAGATCAATAAGTACGGCGGCAACATGCCCGGCGCTATCGGCGTCCCCGAGGACCAGCTGCGCCAGGCCGCCAAGAGCGCCGTCTGCAAGATCAACATCGACTCCGACCTGCGCCTGGCCATGACCGCCAGCATCCGCAAGTACTTTGCCGAGCATCCGGCGGACTTTGACCCCCGCCAGTACCTGAAGCCCGCCCGTGAGGCCATCAAGAAGATGGTCATGCACAAGATCGTGGACGTCCTCGGCTGCGACGGCAAGGCCTGAGCTTAACTGACCAGCCTCCAAGGCTGCTGCATTTTCCCTAAGGAGGTGTCAGATGACCTTCAAGGAGATACTTGAGAATCTGACCGGCGGCCGTCCCGCCTGGCCCGACGGCACAGGCGGCGCTAAGGCCGATCTCAGCTTTGATATCGCGCTGGTGGTGCGGCTCGTTATTTCCTGCATCATCTTTTCCGGCGCACTTCTGATAAGGCGGATACCCGCCCCGTGGCCGTCTGTGATGCTCATAGTCAGCGCACTGATCGCCGGGGCCGACCTGCTGGCCGGCGCCATACTGGCAGTGATGAACGGCCGGTTCCTGGACAAGTCCGTGCTCGTGCTGCTCAGCACCGTCATCGCCTTCATTTTTGGCGCGGCGGTGGAGGGGGCGGCGCTGGTGCTGCTTTTCCAGCTCGGCGGCATATTCATCAGCTACGCCGTCGTGCGCACGCGGATGACGGCCCTCAGCGCCGTGAACTTCCAGAACGAATACGCCACCGTCATCCACGACGGCGGCGAGGACCGCGTCCCTGCCGGGGACGTGCAGCCGGGCGAGCGTATACGCCTGCGCGCCGGCGAGCGTGTGCCCTGCGACTGCCTGGTCGTGGAGGGCGAGTCAAGCCTCGACCTCTCCGATATGGGCGGGAGCGAAGGCAAAGTCGCCGTCAAGCCCGGGGACGAGCTGCTCTCCGGCAGCCTCAACACCGGGGATGAACTCGTGTGCGAGGTCACCGGCACGTCGGCGGAGTCCACGGCCGCGCTGTTTTATAACAGCGTAGCCCGGGCGTCCGCCTCTGGGGGCGTTTGCCCCGCATCGCTGGAAAAGGCGGCCAGCTATTTCACGCCTGTCGTATGCGTGATCGCTGTGCTCATCGCCGCGCTGCTGCCGCTCGCGCTGCATATCAGCGTGGCCGAGTCTGTGCGCCGCGCCGCCGTGTTCCTCATTGTTGCCAACCCCTGCGCGCTGCTGATAGCCGTGCCGCTGATACGGCTCTGCTCCGTTAGCGGCGCTGCCCGCAGCGGCGTGCTCTGCAAGGACTGCTCGGCCATGGACACGCTGGCGGACGCCGGCGCGGTGGCTTTCTCCAAGCCCGGCACACTGACGGACGGGGAACTGCGCGTGGTATCTATCAAGCCCAGCGCCCGGATGAACAAGGATGTGCTGCTGAAGATAGTGGCCCATGCCATGGCCTACTCCAACACGCCACAGGCCCGGGCCGTTATCGCCGCTTACGGCGGCACGATATACATAGACCTTGTGCAGAATTTCACCGACATCCCCGGCAGCGGGGTGGAGGTGACGGTGGACGGTATCCGCATCTGCGCCGGCACGCGCGACCTGATGACCGTCAAGCACGTTTCCGTGCCAGACGGGGACCTGACGGAGGAATATGCCGTCTATGCCGCTATCGGCGACGAGTACGCCGGGCGCATCGTCCTCAGTGACAACGTGCGACCGGACGCTGCTACAGGCGTCTCCGAGCTTGCGCGCTGCGGCGTGGGCAAGGTCGTGATGTTCACGGACGAGAGCCGCGACAGCGCTGCGCGCGCCGCCGCTTCGCTCGGCATCGTAGAGTACTATTCCGAGCACGGCGTCAAGCGCACGCGAGAGGCGATAGGAGAGGTCAAGCGCGGCTGCGCCACGGGCGAGAATCTTGTATTTGTAGGCGCTCCTGAATGCTTCACCGCCGGCCACACGGATGCCGATTCGGACGTGGCAATGGCCGGGCTGGACACGCTGGCCGCGCCCGTTGGCGCCGATATCACCATCATCGGCGGAAAAGTCGAGCGCCTTCCTCTGGCCATCGCCATTTCGCGCTATTCAGGGCGGCTGATGGCTGCCTGCATGGCCTTTGCCCTGCTTGTGAAGCTGGTTTTGCTGCTTCTTGGTTTCTTTGGCATCGCCACGCTCTGGTTTGCCGTGTTCATCGATGCCTGCGCCGCCGTCGGCGCGTCCCTGGCGTCCATCCTTGCCTTCAACGGCGAGAGCTACAGCAAATAATACGCAACAAATAAAAATATCCCGCCCCCTGGGGCGGGATATTTTTTATGTATCACTTCGCGTACACGGTCATGGAAACGCCGCTGTCGTGTACCAGTATGTCCCGGGGCAGCCCGAGGAACTTGCCTGTGACGTACATGTCGCCCGCCGCGCCGGAGATGTTGGTTATCTGCACAATGTATACGCACCAGAACGCCGCGCCGGAGCTGAAGACGAAATTCAGCGCCAGCAAAACCGCGCCCAGCACGATCACCGGAGCAAGCGCGATGACGATATACGGCCCGCGGGCAAAATAGCTTCCGCTGCCGGCAAAAGCATAAAGGCCCGTGAAGCCGTAGCGGACCTTGCCGGAGCCATACAGCTTCATGCATATGCCATGCGTCAGCTCATGCAGGAGCATGTAGACGACGATGGCGGCAAAAAGCGCCAGGAGGGAAAGTGGGTGTATATCCCGCAAAGCCATGCCAAACGGCACAAGATATGCGCCCAGGAGCACCATCAGGATGGCAATGAGCAGCGCGAGCCCGTTTACGAGCAGGGCCAGGCGCTTGTTTTTCTGCAGATCGACCGTGAGCAGCTCGTGGTAGCCGTCCGGCAGGTTGTCGTAGCAGCTTTTCATGTTTTACCTCCCCAGCAGGAAAATGTTGCTGTCGGTGGAGAAATTGTCGATGCTGTAGCAGACAAGAACGTCGTCAAAGCCGTTCTGTGCGATATAGTCGGACAGGCTTGCGCGATAGTAACGCAGGTCGAGGATGTGTATGCGCGAATAGCTCGCCAGCAGGAAGGGGGAGAGGCTGTCCATGTACGAATCGCGCAGTATCAGCAGGGAAGGGGCGTCCTCCACGCCCGTTTCGATCTCCAGCAGCGGCGTGTTGCCGCCGTAGAAGAAGCTGTACTTATCCTTGACCTCCAGCCGGCTCCAGTCGTAAAGCTGGCCCTCTACCGGGCTGCCCTGCGGGTAGTTCGTGATCTCCAGCCCCTCGGGCTCCGTGACGAAGATCTCCATGCTGTCAGGCTCGACCCAGGAGAAGCCGGAGGACGACCAGGAAGTCCCGTAAAACTCTTCGGAGACGGTCTCGCGCCCGCTGTACTCGCTGATATCCGGGCAGTCGAGACCCATGCTCTCCGCCAGGGCGGAAAAGCCGTAGTAGGCGCCCAACGTCGTCCAGTGGTGGTCGGTGCGGTAATAGATGTATTCGCCGCTGTGTTCCTCCAGCTTGCCATAAATGTCCACGTTCACGGCGTCGGAGAGTGAATAGCAGTAGTCGATGGCGGCCTTTTCACTGTCCCTGGGCGCGTTCTGCGGCAGCATGTGCGCCCAGATGTCGCTCTTGCCGGGGATAAGGGCGAAATAAACATCAGCGTCCGTGTTGGCGACGAGCTTGTTGAGGGCCTCCATGTTGGCTTCCAGCTTGCCGTCCTCCGGCGCTTCGTAGGGCTCAATGATGGTGCCGCCGTCGCAGAGGAACATGCCGTTATTCTGCCGCTTGCCGAGCGCCAGTTCGCTCGCGGCCTTGAGCGTTATCCACTCGTCGCGCAGCGTGAACTGGTCGGTGGTGTAGGCCTCAAAATCCTTCGTATACTGCCCGGAGAACAGTTCGTCAAAGCTGAATGGCGGCCGCTGCTGCAGAGAGCGGTTTTCCTGCTCGGAGAACTCGCGGTCGGGCAGGGCCGTATTGAGGATGAAGAAGGCGAAGATGAACGCTAAAAACACGATCGCCTCTATCCAAAGCGCTTTTTTGCTCACGGTTACCTCCTAAAAGTTCCAGTAGAGGAAGGGGTTGTAGGTAGAATCGACCAGATAGGCCGTGGCCAGCACGAGCACGGCAACGATCAGTGCCGGGCCCGCCACCGCTTTCACCTTCGGCGGGAGGGAGCGATAGACTTTCGCCCCCAGCGGCGTGGCGGACACGGCGCCGATGACGAAAATGGCCGCGTAAGAGACAAGATAGAAGAGGTCGCGCGCCTCGACGAGGCCGGCTCCGCCGCCGAACATGGCGGCAAAATACTGGCTGACCGCCGTCATGTCCTCCAGCTGGAACAGCACCCAGCCGCAGACGACCACGAACAGCGTATAGACATGCCCAACGGCACGTGGGGCGCGGTCCAGCCAGTGCAGGAGGAAGGATTTCTCCAGGATCAGGAACACGGCGTAGTAAAGGCCCCAGAAGAGGAATGTCCAGTTGGCGCCGTGCCAGATGCCTGTCAGCGCCCATACGACCGTGATGTTGAAGAGCTGGCGCCCAAGACCGCGCCGGTTGCCGCCCAGGGGGATGTAGACATAGTCCCTGAACCAGGTGCCGAGCGAGATATGCCAGCGGCGCCAGAACTCGGTGACGCTGCGCGAGATGTAGGGATAGTTGAAGTTCTCCTTGAATTCGAAGCCTATCATACGCCCCAGGCCCACGGCCATGTCGGAGTAGCCGGAGAAATCAAAGTATATCTGCAAAGAGAAGGCGAGTATGCCCAGCCACGCGCCCAGCGTTGTTAAATTGCCGGGGTCGGCGGCGTAGACGTCCCACAGCGCGCCGATATTGTTGGCGATGAGCACCTTTTTTGCCAGGCCGCCGATAAAGCGTTCCACGCCGGAGGAGAACTGGTCGATGCTCGATGCGCGGAAACCCAGCTGATCGGCCACATCTTTGTAGCGCACGATGGGGCCGGCGATGAGCTGCGGGAACAGCGCCACGAATGTGCCGAAGCTGATATAGTTCCGCTGCACATCCGCATCCCCGCGGTAGACATCGATGGGATAGCTCATCGTCTGGAAAGTGTAGAAAGAGATGCCTATCGGCAGCGTCAGCCCCAGCGGCGCGATGTCGATGAAGGGCAGGGCGCTGAGCGTGGTGACGATGAGGTCGTAGTACTTGAAGAAGCCCAGCAGGCTGAGGTTGATGACGACATTGACAATGAGCACGGCCTTGGCGCGCTTCATGTCGCCGGCCGCTTTGTATTTGCCGATGAGCAGGCCATTCACATAGTTCACGGTGATGGAGAGCATCATCAGCAGGATATAGACGGGCTCTCCCCAGCCGTAAAAGACCAGGTTTGCCACGAAGAGCACCGGGTTCCTCCACTTGACCGGGGAGATATAGTACACTGCCAGCACGACCGGCAGGTATATGAACATGAAAAGGATGCTGGAAAAGACCATTAACGGTTTGCCTCCGGCGAAAAATTACTCGCTGAACAGCGCATTGAATTCCGCCGCGATATCGGCGGCGTTGGCATGGGAGACGAGCATCAGATAGTTGCCGTTGACGCATATCTGCGCGCTCTCCCACATGGATATGCTCTCGGGATACCAGGCCCCGCCGTCCACCTGCGTCTGCTTGCGGGTCTCAAGTATGGCCTGCACGGCGGCCACATCGTCGCTGCTGGCGCACTCGATGAGCAC
>DVOV01000085.1 GCA_018713375.1 Candidatus Scatomorpha stercorigallinarum
CGCAACGTAAAAGCTTCCCCTGCCATGCAGGGGAAGCTTTGATTTCTTATGAGTCAGCGGTGCGAGCGAAGCGAAGCCCTCCGCGGCCGGTGGTGAGCAGGGCTATCCGATGACGGGATGACCACCCGAAAGTCAGTTACCACCCGAACTGACGGGCAGATTTTACCTGTCGACAAGCACCACAAGCGCTTTTCTTTGGAGTCTGAGGGGTTTCTTTTGGCAAGACCAAAAGAAATCTCTCAGAAAGAGGTCGCAGGGACGTTCGTCCCTGCCCCCCGCCTGCTAGCGGCGCGCAGCGCAAACACCCGCGGCCGTTGGCCGCCCTCAAGGCGCAGTCCGGTAGCCGGAGGGGTGCGCCTGGTGCCAGCGCCAGGCGGTGTCGATGATCTCGCGGATATCGTCGTGGCGTGGCCGCCAGCCGAGCACGCGGCGGGCCTTCTCGCTGGAGGCCACCAGCCGCGCCGGGTCGCCCGGGCGGCGCGGGGCCATCTCCGCCGGTATCGGGTGGCCCGTCACCTCGCGGGCGGCGTCTATGATCTGTTTAACGGAAAAGCCCACGCCGTTGCCGAGGTTGAAAACGTCGCTCTCCCCGCCGCCGAGCAGGTAGTCGAGCGCGAGGATGTGCGCCGCGGCCAGGTCCGTGACGTGGATGTAGTCGCGCACGCAGGTGCCGTCCTCCGTCGGGTAGTCGCCGCCGAAGATGGAGATGTGCGCGCGCTTCCCCAGCGGGACCTGCAAAACAAGGGGGATGAGGTGGGTCTCCGGGTCGTGGGCCTCGCCGATCTCGCCGGATGGGTCCGCGCCGCTGGCGTTGAAATAGCGCAGCGCCGTGTAGCGCAGGCCGTGCGCGCGCGCCACCCAGGCCATCATCTGTTCCATGGCCAGCTTTGTCTGGCCGTAGCAGTTGGTGGGCACGGTGGGGTCGCTCTCCAGTATGGGCACGCGCTCCGGCTCGCCGTAGACCGCCGCGGTGGAGGAAAAGACGATGTTGCCCACGCCGTGGGCGACCATGCTCTCCAGCAGCGTCATCGTGCCGCCGAGGTTGTTGCCGTAGTACTTCAGCGGCTTCGACATGCTCTCGCCCACCTGCGAGAAGGCGGCGAAGTGCAGCACGCCCTCGATGTTCTCGCGCTCAAAGAGGGCGTCCAGCGCCGCGCGGTCGCGGATATCGAGCCGGTAAAAGCGCGCGCGCGGGTGGACGGAGGCGGCGAAGCCGGTGACGAGGTTGTCCGCCACCACCACGTCGCGCCCCGCGGCGATGAGCTCGCGGACGGCGTGCGAGCCGATGTAGCCCGCGCCGCCAAGGACCAGTATGGACATATTTCGTGTCTCCTTTCAGATCTCGATCACGCCCGCGCCGGCGCTGCGCACGCTCAGCGCAAGGCAGCTCCCGGGGCCGAAAACGGCCTCCATGCGGCGTGAGAATTCGCCGTAGAGCCCCTCGGGCACGAAGGCCAGCATGGTGCCGCCGAAGCCGCCGCCGTGTACGCGGCAGGCCCCCGCGCCGCCGAGCACGCCGCGCGCCAGCGCCAGGGCCAGCGTCAGCGGCTGCTCGCGCGCGTCCCGCCCGGGCCAGAGGTTCTGCAAAAGCTCCGCCGAGGAGCGGCCGGAAGCGTCCACCTCGCGCAAAAATGCGGCGAAGTCGCCCCGGCGCAGGGCGCCGGCGGCGCGCCCGGCGCGCGCGTTCTCGGCGAACACGTGCATCGCCCTCAGCACGGCGCGGTCGCCAAGGCTCCGCCGCAGCTCGGGGATGGCCCCATAAAAAGCGCCCTCGTCCACCTCCCGCAGCGTCTCCGCGCCGAAGCGCGCGGCCACGGCGCGGCACTCGTCCGCGATGGCGGCGTAGTCCGCCGTGAGGTCGGCGTGCGCGCTGCGCGTATCCACCACGCACATGCGGTGGCCGCAGCGGCCAAAGTCGAAGTCCACGCGCGCGGCGGCGCAGCCAGCGGCGAAGTCCAGCTCCTGCACGCCGCCGAGGGCGATGGCCGCCTGGTCGAGCAGCCCGCAGGGCTTGCCGAAGTATTCGTTCTCCGCTCGCCGGCAGCGCTCCGCCCGTTCCAGCGCGGTGAGCGCGCCGCCCTCCGGCGAAAAGCGCTCGCAGAGCACGGCCAGCAGCAGCTCGAAGGCCGCGGAGGAGGAAAGCCCGCCGCCCGGCGGTATGTCGGAGGCCACATAGGCGTCAAAGCCGCGCGTAGCGTACCCGGCGGCTACGCCGCGCAGCAGTGCGGCGCTCGTTGCGCGCTCCGCGGCCACGGGCGCGCCGGCCGGCAGGCAGATCTCGGCGCGAGCGAAGCCCTCCGAGCAGACGCGCACGCGCCCCAGGCCGTTGGGCACGGCGCAGGCGAGCATGTCCGGGCCGGCGGCGGCGCAGAGCACGCGCCCGCGCTGGTGGTCGGTGTGGTTGCCGCAGAGCTCCACGCGCCCGGGGGCAACAGCGAGCACGGCGGGCGCGTCCGCGGCGTGGCCAAATTCGTCCATGCAGCCGCGCACACAGCGCAAAACGCGCTCCCGCCCCGCGCCGCCCAGGCCGTCAGGGCGCGCGATGATATCGGAAAGTGTGACCATGGCGCTTCACCTCAGGGACAGTATATTGCAACTCCCCTCACAATGCAACCCAGGCTGCGGCGGCCAACGGCCGCAGGTATTTGCGCTGCGCGCCGCCCGCAGGGAGGGGGCAGGGACGAAGGTCCCTGCGACCCATTTCTGAGAGGTTTCTTTTTGTCTTGTCAAAAAGAAACCCCTCAGACTCCAAAGAGAAAACCGCTTGGGTGCTTGTCGGCAGGTAAAATCTGCCCGTTAGTTCTGGTGGTGACAGGATTTCAGGTGGTCATCCCGTCGTCGTATGGCCTTGCTCACCGCCGACCGCGGTTGGCTTCGCTTCGCTCGCGCCGCTAACGAAATAATAGTCGTCAGTGCCGCGACCGCAGGGAGCAACGCACGGTCGGCCAAGCTGCGCTTGGATGCAAAGAAGCGCGCCTCACCAACGGATAGCCTCCGT
>DVOV01000001.1 GCA_018713375.1 Candidatus Scatomorpha stercorigallinarum
TGACCTTGTCCTCGGTGGCCTTGTTGGAGCCGAGCAGGCCGTAGTCCGGGCAGTAGCCGCTGCCGTTCACGGGAGCGTTCATGATGTCGCAGAGGGTGAGGACGTTCTTCGCCCCGGCGGCGAGGATGCGCCTCTGGGTGCGGAAGCGGGTGTGTATATCGCAGCAGAGGATGTTGTCCGCCAGGGTGGCGGCGGTCTCGGGGCGGTTGGCGAAGACTATCTCGCTCTCCGCGCCCTCCTCGCGGATGATGTTCTCGTAGTACTCGACGTAGTCCACGCCCGTGAAGGGGTGGCGGATGCTGCCGAAGATGCGGCGGTACTTGGCGAGAGTGAGCACGTCGGCGTAGGGGTTCACGCCGCTGTCGTCCATCGTGTCCTCGTCGAAGAGGTGGTTGCCGACCTCGTCGGAGGGGTAGGAGAGCATGAGCACGACCTTTTTGGAGCCGCGGGCTATGCCGCGCAGGCAGATGGCAAAGCGGTTGCGGGAGAGGATGGGGAAGACTACGGCGACGGTCTCGCCGCCCAGCTTCGCGCGCACGTCGGCGGCGATGTCGTCCACCGAGGCGTAGTTGCCGTCGGAACGGGCGACGACGCTCTCCGTCACGGCAACGATGTCCCTCTCATGCAGCTCGAAGCCCTCCTCGGCCATTGCGGCCTCGACAGCGTCGGCTGTGAGCTTGACTATGTCGTCTCCCTCGCGTATGATAGGAGCACGGACGCCTCTTGAAATAACACCTGACATTTTACAGGCCTCCCTAAAGAATTCATAACAGAGAAATAATACCCTCAATCATAGATTTAGTCAACTAAAATAAGGTATCGGGAGTGATAAAAATGCTGATAAAAAACGGCAAGGTATTCCTGAGCGACGGAAAGTTCCACGACTGCGCCCTGCGTTTCGGCGCGCAGGTGGAGGAGATAGGAGCTTTTGACGGCGAGGGCTACGACGCCTCCGGCTGCTATGTGATCCCCGGCCTTGTGGACGTCCACACCCACGGCGCCATGAACCGCGACTTCTCAGACGGTGACCCCGAGGCCCTGGGCGTCGCCTCCAAATATTACGCCGAGAACGGCGTCACGAGCTTCCTGGCCACGACCATGACCCTCAAGGAGCACCAGCTCATGCCCGCCATGGCCTGCGTGAAGGACTCCGGCCCCCTGCCCGGCGCGCGCTGCGCGGGCATACATCTGGAAGGCCCCTTCCTCTGCTACAACAAGCGCGGCGCTCAGAACCCGGATAACCTCCACGCGCCCGACGCGGATATGTTCATGCGCCTGAACGAGGCCTCCGGCGGCGCGGTACGGCTCATCACCGTCGCGCCCGAAGTGGAAGGCGGAATTGACTTCATTAAGCGCGTTTCGCCCGTCTGCACCGTCTCCGTAGGCCACACGGAGGCGGATTACGACACCGCAATGCGCGCCTACGAGGCTGGCGCGAGCCACACGACCCACCTCTTCAACGGCATGCCCGGCCTGCACCACCGCAAGCCCGGCGTCATCGGCGCGGCCTTTGACGCGGGCGCGACGGTGGAGCTCATCTGCGACGGCCTGCATCTGCACCCGGCGGCTGTGCGCCTGGCGATGCAGCTTTTCGGCAGCCACGCGGCGCTCATCTCGGATTCTCTGCGCTGCGCCGGTATGCCGGACGGGGACTACGAGCTCGGCGGCCTGCCCATAAAGCTCGGCGGCGGCGTTGCCCGCCTGCTGGACGGCACCCTCGCGGGCAGCTGCATAAACGTGGGCGAGGCCCTGCGCCGCGCGGTCTCCTTCGGCGTGCCTCTGGAGGCCGCCGTCACCGCGGCAACCATCACCCCGGCCCGCTCCGTCCGCCTGGACGACTGCGGCGAGCTCGCCCCCGGCAAGCGCGCGGACATCGTGGTGCTGGACGCGGAGCTGAAGGTCAAGGCCGTCTTCGTCGGCGGCGAGAAGGTCGTCGGCTGAGCGCGCGCGGACCGCGTCCCGGCGCGGCAAAGACCCGGGACATGGCGTATATTGCGCTCTCGGCGGCGCTCATCTCGCTCTGCGCCTGGCTGAGCGTGCCCGCGCCCATACCTTTTACGATGCAGACCTTCGCCGTCTTCGCCGTGGCGGGCACGCTGGGCGCGCGCCGCTCGGCGCTGGCGCTGGGTACGTATATCCTGCTCGGTGCGCTGGGCCTGCCGGTATTTGCGGGCTTCCAGGGCGGGGCGGGGGCGCTCCTGGGCGCGACGGGGGGCTACATCCTCGGCTTCCTGCCCGCGGCCCTCATAGCCGGGGCGGGGGCGGAGCGGCTGGGCAGGGGGCTGCCTGCGCTGCTCTTTTCCATGGCCGCCGGCCTCGTCTGCTGCTACGCCATGGGTACCGCCTGGTATGTCGCCGTCTACGCCCGCGCGGGAGGGCAGGCGGGCGTTGCCGCCGTGCTCTCGGCCTGCGTCCTGCCATTTATCCCTGCGGACGCGGCCAAGCTGCTGCTGGCCGCCCTGCTGTCAAAGAGGCTCGCGCCCCTCTGCTCGCCCGAGCGGCGGCGCGGCTGAATCAAAACAAAAGATCACCTCGGGGCGTATTATGCTCCGAGGTGATCTTTATGCTACGCGAGCTGCCATATGAGCGTGGCCAGGCCCTGGAATACGCCCGCCGCTGGGCCCTGGGGCGCAACCCGCTGTTTTACAACTTCACCGGCCAGGGCGGGGACTGCACGAATTTCATATCCCAGTGCCTGCTGGCCGGCTGCCTGGTTATGAACTGCCGGGAGACCTTCGGCTGGTACTACCACAGCCCGCGCCTGCGCGCCCCGGCCTGGACCGGGGTACAGTATCTCTGGAACTTCCTCAGCGGCAACGCCGGAGCCGGCCCCTATGGGCGCGAGGCGGAGCTGGCGGAGCTCGTGACGGGCGACCTCGTCCAGCTCGGCGGGGAGGACGGGCGCTATTACCACACGCTCTTCATCTGCGGCCGCAGGGGAGGGGAGCTCCTCATCGCCGCGCACAGCTTCGACGCCTTCGAGCGGCCCCTGAGCAGCTACGACTACGCGCGCCTGCGACCCATCAAAATAGAGGGCTGCCGTGCCGTGCGCACCCCGCCGCCCGGCGGCTTCGAGCGGCTGCTCTCGGGCGAGGCCCTGCCGCCAGGCTGCTTTTAGGCGCTCAGACCTCGCCCACGTAGTCGAGGCCCGAGGGAGCAGTTGTGCTTCGTGTAATGGAGCCTGCCGTCCTCGACGCGGCTAGGCCACATGTGTGAGCTCGGCGAAAACAGCCCGAAGGAGACGGTGAGGAACACAACTCAAAAACCGCCGCAGGCTCTGTGCCTGCGGCGGCGTGTTTCAGCTTCAGCCCTCGACGATGTCGCGGGTGTCGCGCGCGATGACGAGCTCCTCGTTCGTCGGGATGACGAAGAGCTTCACCTTGGAGTCCGCGGTGGAGATGCAGACGTCCTCTCCGCGCTTCTTGTTCTGCTCCGCGTCCACCTCGCAGCCGAGGTAGCCGAGGTACTTGCAGATGCCCGCACGGGTGGTGGCGCTGTTCTCGCCGACGCCGGCGGTGAAGATGATGGCGTCCACGCCGTTCATGGCGGCGACGTAGCTGCCCACGACCTTGGCGACCCAGTAGTCGAACATGTCGAGGGCGAGGCGGGCGCGCTCGTTGCCCTCGTCGGCGGCGGTCTCAAGGTCGCGGAAGTCGCTGGAGACGCCGGAGACGCCCAGGACGCCGGACTTCTTGTTGAGGACGCCCAGCATGGCGTCGATGTCCATGCCGTACTTGTTCATAATAAACTGCATGACGCCGGGGTCGAGGTCGCCGCAGCGTGTGCCCATCGGCAGGCCGACCAGCGGGGTGAAGCCCATGGAGGTATCCACGCTCTTGCCGCCGTCGATGGCGCAGATGGAGGAGCCGTTGCCCATGTGGCAGCTGACGAGCTTGAGCTCCTCGACGGGCTTGCCCATGAGCTCGGCACAGCGGCCGGAGACGTAGCGGTGGCTGGTGCCGTGGAAGCCATAGCGACGGATGCCGTCGTTTTTATAGTAGTCGTAGGGTACGGCGTAGGTGAAGGCCTTGGCGGGCATGGTCTGGTGGAAGGCGGTGTCGAAGACAGCGACCTGGGGCACGTCCTTGCCCATGACGGCGGTGCAGGCGTTGATGCCGGTGATGTTGGCGGGGTTGTGCAGGGGGGCGAAGGGGGTGCAGTCCTCAAGGGCCTTCATGACTTCGTCGGTGATGCGGACGGAGGAGGCGAACTTCTCGCCGCCGTGGACGACGCGGTGGCCGACGGCGTCTATCTCGCTCATGCTGGCCACGACGCCGTACTCGGCGCTGGTGAGCTTGTCTATAACGGCGGCAATGGCCTCAGAGTGCGTCGGCAGGGCGATGTCCTCGTTGAAAACGGGCTTTCCGCCGACGAGCGGCGTGTGCTTCAGGTGACCGTCGATGCCGATGCGCTCGCAAAGGCCCTTCGCGAGGACGGCCTCGGTCTCCATATCGATGAGCTGATA
>DVOV01000086.1 GCA_018713375.1 Candidatus Scatomorpha stercorigallinarum
CCCCGGCAGCAGCGACGACACGGAGGAGGGTTTCTGGGGCCGGCAGATACTCGGCACCGTCGCCAGCTCCACGATGACGGACGGCAGCGTCTCCCGCTTCACCACCGGCGCCACCTTCGGCAACACCCGCCTCATCCAGCACACGGCCCAGCTCAACCACGGCAACTCCGGCGGCCCGCTGCTCAATGAGGACGGCCAGGTCATCGGCATCAACACCTACGGCGCGGGCGGCGACGTCTCCACCGGCGACGTGAACTCCTACTACGCCGTGCGCGTCAGCTACGCATCCGACATGCTCGACCAGCTGGGCATAGAATACGACACCAGCTGGGGAAGCAACTGGCTGCTCTTCGTCCTCATCGGCCTGGGCGTGCTTATCCTGATTGCACTGCTGGCGCTCGCCATCAAAAAGCTCGCCCCAAAGGGCGGCAAAAAGCGCAAAAAGCCCGCGCCCGGCAGCGACCTGCGCGTGCAGTGCGTCTCCGGCTGCTTCGCCGGGCGGCGGTTCGAGATCGGCCGCCAGCTTCGCATGGGCCGCGACCCCAACCGCAACGACCTGGTGTTCCCGCCGCAGACCCAGGGCGTCAGCAGCGTCCACTGCATGCTGATGCTGACGGAGGGCAAGCTCTATCTGCAGGACCTCGGCTCCACCTACGGCACGTTCCTCAGCGACGGGCGCAAGCTCTCGCCCAGCCAGGCGGTCGAGCTCAGGGAGGGCGACAGCTTCTCCCTCGGCTCGCAGCGCGAGCGCTTCACCGTCACCGGCAGGGGAGGTATGTGATATGGCAGCCTATTGCCCGCACTGCATGTTCCCAACGGATACGCCCTATTGCCCCAACTGCGGCCAGAGCACCAGCTGGCAGCCCGGCGAGGGCCAGCTGCACGCCGGCACCGCGCTGAACGGCAGCGGGCTGCACCGCTATATAACGGGCGCCGCCATCGGCCAGGGCGGTTTTGGCATCACCTACATCGCCGTTGACATGGACAGCGGCGAGCGCGTGGCCGTCAAGGAGTGTTTCCCCACCCAGTGCGCCCAGCGCGGCGTGAACGGAGTCACCGTGGAGGCCAGGAGCGGCTTTGAGCAGACACTGCAGGGCGCGCTGGAGAGCTTCCTCGAGGAGGCGCGGCTGCTCGCACGGCAGGGCGCCCTCGCGTCCATCGTACAGGTGCGCGACTTTTTCCGCGCCAACGGCACGGCTTATCTGGTAATGGAATACCTCGACGGCGTGACGCTCAAAAACATGATGTGCACGGGCGGCGTGATACCGGCGCAGGAGCTGCTGCGCCGCCTGCGCCCGCTGATAGGCGACCTGGGGCGGCTGCACGCCTCGGGCGTCATCCACCGCGACATCAGCCCCGACAACCTGATGTGGATGCCCTCCGGCGGCATCAAGCTGCTCGACTTCGGCTGCGCCCGCTCCCTGGAGAACGGCAAAAGCATGAGCGTGCAGCTCAAGCACGGCTTCGCCCCCGTCGAGCAGTACCAGACGCGCGGGCAGGGCCCCTGGACGGATATTTACGCCCTCTGCGCCACTATCTACTATTGCACCACCGGCCGCCTGCCCACGCCCGCCGTCGAGCGGCTGGAGGGCGGGGAGCTGACCGCGCCCACGGCGCTGGGCTCGGACCTGACGCCCAGGCAGGAGGCGGCGCTGCTCTGGGGCATGGAGGTGCAGCCGGCCCGCCGCCCGCAGGCCATGGAGGACCTGGCCGCCGCGCTCTATGCGGACCCGGCGGAGGACGGCGGCAGGGAAGGCGGCCGCCGGCGCGAAAAAACCGGCGGGAACGGCTATACACCGCCCGAGGAGGAGAAAAAGCGCGACGTGCGCAGCGGAGGGCTCCCGGCGCGCACCCGGCGCATCGCCGCCATCGCGGCCGCCGCGGCGGCCGTGGCCGTCATCGCCATCGTGCTCGCCGCCAGCGGCCTGTTCGGCGGCGGCGGCAGGGACGTGGGGGCGCCTGTACAGCCCGCCGTCACCGGCGCGCCCGGGCTCTCGCTCGCGCCCAGCGCCGTCCCCAGTTCCGTTCCCAGCCCCACGCCCGAGCCCACCCCCACGCCCGTCGTGCCCGACGGCGTGACGGAGGACGGCTATGAGTACGTGCTCGGCGGCGATTCCGCCACAGTCGTCGGCTACACCGGCAATGAGACAGCGCTCGCCCCGCCGGAGGAGATCGAGGGGCTGCCCGTGCGCGCCATCGGCGAGGGGGCATTCAGCGGCAACAGCTATGCCGAGCAGCTGATATTGCCGGAGGGGCTGGAGGAGATCGGCGCGGAGGCCTTCGCCGGCTGCAAGTCGCTCACCTGCGTGATCGTATTCAGCGACGCCCGGGTGGCCGAGGGCGCTTTCAGCGGCTGCCCCGTGCGCGCGGTGCAGCAGATGGAGAGCGGGTTTGTGACGGAAACGGAGCTTTACGACATCTGGGGGCTCGAGGGCGACGTGCGTGTGTTCACATTCGGCGAGGACACGGGCGACGGCAGCCTGGTGTTGGTGTACGTGGACGATGCGGGCATCGTCTATGCCCTGACGGAGGGCTCCAACGCCGTCATCATGGACTTCCCCAACGACGCCGATGAGATCGTCCCGCAGACGAGCGTCAGCGAGTTCACCGTCACCTGGATCAACGAAAACGCCGCGGACGGCCTGGACGGCGTGCCCAACTACTGGCTGCGCGGGGACATCCTCTTCCCGCAGGAGCTCATGTATTCCCTGGAGATGGACATATACGAGGATGCCGACGGCGTCAGCCTCAGCGCGTCCTGGTTCATGTCGAATGCGCTGGCCATCCTCATGGATGAGGTACGCGCGGAAGACGGCGTCACGGAGGCCATCGCGCCCAACGAGGCCCTCACGCGCGCGTGCATGGCCCGCGCCGCCGAGCTCACGGAGAGCTTCACCTCCGAACGGCCGGACGGCAGCGACTGGGGCGACGCGCTGCGCGAATACGAGGTCGATTGGGCGAACGCCTGGCAGTTTATAAGGTCCTTCGGCAGCGATGAGGACGGCGAGGCGCTGGGCGAATACCTGTTGGAAGTCGCGCAGCAGTTCGCCGCTTACGACGAGGACATCAGCGGCTACTACGACGGCGTCGGCGTGGCCATGTCTGTCGGCGAGGACGGCACGTATTATATCTGCTGCATCGCCACCGCCGCGTGAATGCACTTGAACACGCCCGGAGGAACAAGTATAATGAGAACATATGACGCAATGAAGGGAGGCGCGGCGTGTGGACCGGAGAGATAAATACTGCCCATACTGCATGAGCCTCCTCAGCGAGGAGGGCCCCTGCCCCAGCTGCGGCCTCACCTCGGGCACATATATGCCCATGCCGCACCACCTGCCTCCCGGCACCGTGCTCATGGACCGCTATCTCGTGGGCCGCGTGCTGGGGGAGGGCGGCTTCGGCATCACCTATATCGGCTGCGACCTGAAGCTGGAGCTGAAGGTCGCCATAAAGGAATACTTCCCCACCACTTGGGTGTCTCGCCACGCGGACGTCTCGCAGGAGGTACACTGCTACGCGGGCGCGCAGGGGAACTACGACAAGGGCCGCCGGCGCTTCCTCTATGAGGCGCGGACGATGGCAAAAATGGACAAACAGCCGGAGATCGTCTCCGTGCGCGACTTTTTTGAGGCCAACAATACCGTCTATATCGTCATGGAGTACGTGGACGGCACGACATTCAAGGAACTCGTGACGCAGCGCGGCGGGCGCATACCCGCCGGCGAGCTGCTGCACATGATCGAGCCGCTCTTTTCCGCGCTCGGCGCGATGCACTCCGCGGAGCTCATCCACCGCGATATCAGCCCCGACAACCTGATGCTGGAGCGCGGCGCGGTGCGGCTGCTGGACTTCGGCTGCGCGCGCGAATCGGCCCAGGGCGACGAGACCATGACCATCACGCTCAAGCACGGCTACGCGCCCATCGAACAATACCAGCACAAGGGCCAGGGCCCCTGGACGGATGTCTACGGCCTTTCGGCCACCATCTACTACTGCCTCACGGGCAAAACGCCGCCGCAGGCGCTCGACCGCCTGCTGGACGACGACCTCATCCGCCCGCGCAGCCTGGGCGTGGACCTGACGGAAAAGCAGGAGCGCGCGCTGCTGCGCGGCATGGGGATAAAGCAGCATCAACGCTTCCAGAACGTGGAAGAGCTGCACACGGCCCTCTACGAGGGCGTGTTCCCGCTCGCTGAGGATGGCGGCGCGCCGGAGCAAACGCAGGATCTCGATACCGGCGCTGAAAAGCAGGAAGAGCCGGACGCTGCCGCGGAAACGGGGGCGGACGCCCCGCGCGGCGGCAAAAAACCCGCGCGGCGGCTCTATCTGGGCCTTGCCGCGGCGGCAGCCGCGCTGCTCATCCTCGCGCTGGCGCTCATCCCCCGCGGCGGGGAGGACGTGACCGTGCCCTCCGCCCTGCCCACGGCGGCGGGGACCGCCCCGGCGCAGACGCCGGAGGCTGAGGCCCTGCCTGACTTTGACAGCCTCTTTGCCAACGCCGTCACGGCGGGGCCGGAGGATATCCTCACGCTGCTCGAAAACGGCAGCGTCGGCGCCATCTCCATCAGCGATGACTGCTTCATCGGCGGCGGCGGCACCGTCATCGACAAGCCCGTCCATATCCCGGAGGGCGCCAGCCTGGACATCCGCAACTTCATCACGCTCGGCGAAAACGCCGTCCTCTGGGTGGAGGGCGCCGTCACAGGCATGGATGGCGCGCTCATCGCCGGCGAAGGCCGCCTGGTGGCCGCCGCCGGCTGCGACATCGGCGCCGCCGTCTGCCTGCAAGAGGGCAGGCTGCTCGCCGGGCCGGACGGGAAGCTGGGCGCGCTGAACGGCAGCGTTTACACCATCCCGGCCCTGCCGGCGGACGCCGTCAGCGTGAGCAACATCGACGAGCTGAGCCAGGCCCTGGCCATGGGCAGCTCCGTGCTCGTGGAGGGCGATATCGAGCTCACGTCGGATGTGGAAGCCAGGTCGGCCGTGTATGTCGCCGGGGGCGCGGCGCTCAGCGGCGAGGGCAAACTGTTCATGAACGGCGCGCCGTTCGTCAATCGCGGTACGGTCGGCTGCAATGTCTGGCTGGGCTGGGGCGAGGATGCGGTGTTCGTCAACGAGGGGAGCGTCTCGTCTGCCGAGGTCTGGCTGGACGAGGGTGCCGGCTTTGCCGTCAACCGCGGCGAGCTGCTGCCCACGGGCCAGGTGGTGCTCTTCAGGGACTTTATAAACTTTGGCAGCGTCAGCCTCGATGCGGAGGGCAGCGCGGTCACCAGCGACGGCGCGCTCACCATAAACGCCGGCACCATCGACGTGCAGCAGGGCGCCTATGAGCCCATGGGGCCCGTTTTCAACTGCGGGACGCTGCGCGTGGCCGGCTACATGAACAATTCCAACTACCTCACGAACGACGGCGAGCTGCGCGTGGCCGCCGGCGGGCACTTGGACAACCTGGGCGTCATCGACATGTACGACGGCTCTCCGCTGCTTGCCGTGGAGGAGGGCGCGGAGCTGAACTCGTACGCCGGCGTGATACTGCACCGCGACCAGACGGTCATCGAAGGGCGGATAGAAGGCCCTGTCTGGGGCGTGGACTTCTCGCTCATCGACGGCGACGCCGAGCGCGCCTATGTGGGCAGCGAGGAGGAGCTGCTGGCGGCCCTCGCGGACCCCGCGGTGGAGTGCGTGGTCATCAACGGCGGCGTGCGCTTCACCCAGCCGCGCACATTTACCAAAACGGTGTATATCGAGGGCGGGGGCAGCCTGCTGGTGCCGTCGGGCATGTCCCTCACCGTGGACGGGACGGTGCTCTGCGTCAACGGCGTGCTCTACTGCGACGACCTGACGGTGCGCAGCGGCGGCATGGCGGAGTTCCTCTGCGACTGGCGCGGCATGGGCGACGGCGGCAGGCTGACGCTCGAGGACGGCTCCTGGGCCTACACGCGCCATTCGTCGCTGTCCTTCACGGAGGTATCCCTCGGCCAGGGCTCGATGCTCGTCTACAACAACGGGAGCAGCATCTCCCTGCGCAGCGCGGAGATCAGCGGCGGCACGCTGGCCATCGCCGCCGGCATGGACGTCCCGCAGCTCACGGCGGACATCAGCTCCGGCGGGCGCATGATAAACGTCGCCCCCGTCAACGTGGCCGCGGGCGAGCTCAGCATAGCGGGCGGCAGCCTGATGTTCATGAACGACGACTTCGCGCTCGACGCCGGGCGCCTGGAGGTGGACGCGGAGAGCGTGCTCGTGCTGCGCCCGCGG
>DVOV01000087.1 GCA_018713375.1 Candidatus Scatomorpha stercorigallinarum
CTGAGAGGTTTCTTTTTGTCTTGTCAAAAAGAAACCCCTCAGACTCCAAAGAGAAAACCGCTTTGGTGCTAGTCGATACGCAAAATCTGCCCGTCAGTTCGGGTGGTGACTGACTTTCGGGTAGTCATCCCGTCATCGGATGGCTTTGCCCAACGCCGGCCGCGGAAGGCTTCGCTTCGCTCGCGCCGCTAACGAGATGATGATTGGCAGTGCTGCGAGCGAAGCGAAGCCAGGCTGCGCCTGGAGGCACCTGCCTGCGGCCCGGTTTACCGAAAGGCTTCCGTCGGTGAGGCGCACAGCGCAAATACCTGCGGCCGTTGGCCGCCGTTTTTCTTTGGGGCGCCACTCCCGTTTCTTTGGGCAAGACCAAAGAAATGGGGTGGCACTGGCCTCCTCGCGGGGGCCTTCAGTCTGCGCGGGCCGCAGGCAAATACCCGCGGCCGTTGGCCGCTCAGGTGAAGAGGGCGACGATGCGGTCCCAGAGTTCGGCGAAGAAGCCTTTGTCCTCCTCGGCGGGGGCGGGCTCTTCCTCGGCCTCGGGCTCGGAGATGCCCTCGGTCATGATGACGAACTGCACGGAGGCGGTGTCCTCATTGCGCTCGTCGAGGAAGGAGGCCTGGGCGGAGGCGTCCGCGCTCTCGTCCTCCGCGGAGCCGCCGGTGAGCTCGTCTATGAGCTCGGGGATCTTGCTGGTCTCCTCATTCAGGGCGGCGACGCCGTCGCTGAGCTCGCCCGCGCCGCTGGCGAGGGAGCTGATGCCGCTGTAGACGCTGCTCCAGTTGGCGGAGAGGGCGTCAACGCCGCCGGCGTAGCTCACCAGGCCCTCGTGGAAGGCGGAGTAGCTCTGCGCCAGCTGGCTGAGCCCGCTGGTGAGCTGCAGCAGCCCGGAGAGGTCGATCTGCCCGCCGGTCGCGCTCATGGCGGCGGAGATCTGCTGCGCCGTCTGGCGCAGGGAGGCGGCCGCGCTGTTCACGCCTTCGGCCAGCGTGGGCAGGTTGTCCTGCACGGCCTCGAAGGCGGCGGAGGCCTGCGCCCAGACGGCCTTCACCGTCTGCGCCGCCTGATAGTTGGCCACCAGCGCGGCCAGGGCCTCGTTGTCCGGGGCCAGGGCCATCAGCGCGCCGATGTCCTCCTCGCTGACGCTGGGCTCGGGGATGGCCTCCACGGCCTGCGCAAGCGCGGGATAGGCCGCGCCGTAGCCCTCCGCCAGCTGCGCGAGGGCCGCGCCCGCCTGCTCCAGGCCGTCCGCGGCCTGTTCCAGGCCGGCCGGCAGCTGCGCGAGGGCGGAGAGGTCGAGCGTCATGCCCGCGCCGGCGGACTGTGCGCCGGCAGCAGCGGCGGCAGCGGCCTCCGGGTCCATGCCCGCGGCAGCAGCGGCAGCGGCCGCGGCTTCGGCGTCCGTGCCCGCGCCGGGCAGGGAGGCGCTTATCTGCGAGAGGGCGCCGGCGATCTGCTCGGAGCCGGCGACGAGCTCCGCCGAGCCGGCGGAGAGGGTGCTGAGCCCGGAGCCGAAGCTGCCCGCGCCGCTGCGCAGGCTGCCCGCGCCGGAAGCCAGCTGGGAGGCCCCGTCGCTCAGCTGGGAGATGGCGTCCGTCATCTGGCCCACGCCGTCGGTGATCTCGGCGGTGTCGCCCATGGCGGAGGCGATGTCGTAGTTGACGCCGGCGATGGTGAGGCCGGCCATGGTGAAGTCCTCCACGTCCGCAGTGACAGTGTACTCGGCCTCCGCGCCCGGGAGCACGGTGAAGGCGAGGGTCTTGTCGCCGCCGGCATTGGCGACGGTCGCGCCCCCGGCGGAGATGTCTTTGCAGAGCGAGGCGTCGAGCGTGACGGTGATCTGCAGCATCATCTCGTCGGCGAAAGCGCCGGGCGCGTTGCCGTTGGGCTTGACGGAGAGGGTCATCTCCAGCGCGCCGGACTGCCCGCCGAGCTCGGCGGGGGAGATGGACTTGCCGTCCAGCTCATAGCCGATGGCGATGTCCCAGGGGAGCTCGAAGGACTCCAGCGTGCCCTGGTAGTAGAGCCGGCCGCCCTCGGGGATGGTGGCGGTGACGGCCCCGTCCTCATACGTAAGGGCCGAGGTGTCCGTCAGGTTCTCCACGGCGGTGTACGCGCCGTAGTGGGTGACGCTCTCGCCGGCGTCGCCGTTCAGGGCCACCACGGCATAGGCGGAGAGGGGCTCGCCGGCGGCGTCGAGCTTGGCGTATATGACCTCCTCCGCGCCGGCAGCGGCGGGGGCGTCCGCCGCGGCGGCGGGGACGGCGAAGAGGCTGAGAGCGAAGCAAAGCGCCAGGGCGAGGGCGCCCAGGGTGCGTTTTTTCATTTTACATCGACCTCCTTTTCGGTCTTTTTCAGGAATCCGGCCTTCAGCGTCAGCCGGGCGGTGAGCGGGTCGAAGATCATCAGCAGCGCGGGCAGCGCCAGCAGCACCATTGCCATCGAGAGCAGCGTGCCGCGCGAGAGCAGCAGCCCCAGCTCGGAGACGACCTGCATGGAGGAGGTGAAGTTCAGCCCCAGCCCGGCGGTGGAGAGGATGAGCCCGCTGGTGAGGACGGAGATGAAGTTCTTCTGCAGCGTGTTCACCACGGCCTCCCGCCGGCCCATCGTGCGGCGGTTGACCAGGTAGCCGTCCGTGATGAGGATGGCGTAGTCGATGGTCGCGCCCAGCTGCACGGTGTTTATCACCAGATAGCCGATGTACACCAGCGTGTTGCCGGTGAAATAGGCGAACGAGAGGTTAATCCAGATGGCGGATTCGATGGCGAAGAGCAGTATGAACGGCAGCGTCAGGCTGCGGAAGGTGACCAGCAGCGTGAGCAGTATGAACACGATGGCGATGCCGTTCACAAGGCCCGTGTCCTCCGTCACCACCTCGCGCACGTCGTAGAGGTTGGCGCTCTCGCCGCAGGTGTAGCTCTCGTCGTAGTATTTATCCGCCGCGGCGCGCACGGCCTCGATGACGGCGAAAGCCTCCTCGCCCTCGTTGGCCGTGTCCGCCGAGAGCACGATGCGCGCGTAGTTGTCGGAGTAGAAGTTGGAGACGATGGCGTCGTCCAGCGTCTCCGGCGGCACCTCGCCGACGGTGGCGGCGTAGCTCATGACGGAGGTGACGTTGTCGATCTCCGCCAGCTCGGCGCTGAGCGCGGCCTCCGCGCCCGGGTCGCCGCGGGGGACGAAGAGCACGATGCTCGTGGACTGGCCGAAGGTGCTGTTGATGAGCTCCGTGTCCTGGCCGTAGCGCAGGTCCGGGTCCGGCACGCCCATGCCGTAGACGAAGCTGGCGCGGCTCTGCCCCAGGTAGCAGGGGATGACCAGCAGCAGCACGAGTATCAGCGCGGGGATGCGTATCTTCACCAGGCCGCGGCCCAGGCCGCGCAGCTCGGGGATGATGCGCTTGTGGCGCGTCTTGTCCAGCAGCTTCACGCAGGCGAGCGAGAGGCAGGGCAGGAACACGACCACCGACACATAGCTGAGGATGACGCCCTTGACCAGGTTCATGCCCAGGTCCGCGCCGATCTCGAAGCGCATGAACATCAGCGCCATGAAGCCGAACACCGTGGTGGCGGCGGAAGCGGCGATGGAGGAGAAGCTCTCCTTGATGGCCGAGCGCATGGCCATTTCCACGTCGTCCGTCTCCTGCCGGTGGCGCTCAAAGCTGTTCAGCAGGAAGATGGCGTAGTCCAGCGAGACGGCCAGCTGCATGATGGGGCTCACCGACTGCGTGATGAAGGAGATCTCCCCGAACACGATGTTGGTGCCCATGTTGATGAGGATGGCCACGCCGATGCTGGCCAGGAAGAGCAGCGGCGCCACCCAGGAGGTGGTGGTGAGTATCAGCAGCAGCACGATGATGGGCACGGCGATGGCCGCGGCGCCCAGCACCTCCGTCACCACGCGCTTTTGTATGTTGGCGGTGTTGGCGGCGTCGCCGCCGATGGCGCCGTTCTCGCCGATGAGCTCATAGAGCGCGTCGATGGTGCTGCTCTCGCGCCCGTCGGCCACCGTCACCTGATAGAGGGCCGAGCCGTCGCGCCAGTACTGCTCGACGGTGGCCTGGTCCATCAGCTCCACCGGCGTGGAGAGGTCCTCCACGTCGTCCAGCCACATGACGCCCGTCACGCCGTCCACAGCGGCGATGTCGGACTTCAGCGCCTCCGCCTCCGCGAGCGTGAGGCCGCTGACCATCACGCGCGTGTTCGGGATGCCGGAGCCGAACTCGTCGTTGAGGATGCCAAGCGCGACGGTGCTCTCGGCGTCCGGCGGCAGGTAGTCCGCCAGCTTGTAGTTCACGCTCACGCCCAGCATCAGCACGGCGCAGATGAGCGCGAGCGCCAGGAATACGGCGATCACCGCCCGCCGGTGGGAGGTGATGGCCTTCGTCAGTCTGTCCATGGACATGCCCCCTGAATACGTTAAATATTAAACGCTTTGTTGACTTACTTTCGATTTTATAGTATACTTTCATACTGTCAAAAGGGCAACAGACAGTTTCGCAGGAAATGAAAAATTATCGACAGTTACGGGCAAATCGTATGGGTACTCATGAAAAGTTTTCATTTGGAGCGTTATTTTATGGAAAAGAAACAGGACGCGCGCGTCCGCTACACGAAGATGATGATACGCAGCAGCTTCATCGAGCTGCTGCGTGAGAAGCCGGTGGCCAAGATCAGCGTGACGGAGCTCTGCGAGCGCGCGGGCATCAACCGCGCCACCTTTTACGCCCACTACGCCGACCCCTCCGACCTCCTGCGCAGTATCGAGGACGAGATACTGAACGACCTCTCGCGCTGGCTGGGGCCGGCCATCGCCGCGCCGGACGGCGCCGACCTGGCCGGGATGCTGACGCCGATCATCGAGTACATCGGCGAGAACGCGGACGTCTGCTCGGTGCTGCTCTCCAGCAGCGGGGACGCCGGATTCCAGGCCAAGGTGGTGGACGCCGTGGAGCAGCCCTTCCTCGCCAGCTTCCGCCACGGGGGCAGCCGCGAGGTGGCGGAGTATTTTTACACCTTTGCCGCCGACGGCTGCGTGGGGATGCTGAAAAAATGGCTCGCCGGGGGGATGACGGTGCCGCCAGCCAAGCTGGCCAACATGATGGCGCGCTTCACGGCGCGCGCTGTCTGAGAGGGGGAGCGCGATGGCGAGCGAGGCCACCCGCCTCCGCCTGGCCAGGGCGATGGAGGAGCTGATGCGCGAGCGCGCGCTGGAGAACGTCACCGTGACGGAGCTCTGCGCGCGCTGCGGCGTGACGCGGCAGACCTTTTACCGCAACTTCCTCGACAAATACGACCTCGTGAACTGGTATTTCGGCAAGCTGCTGGAGCGCAGCTTTGAGCACATGGGCTCCGGCCGCACGGTGCGGGAGGGGCTGGAGCGCAAGTTCGAGTACATCCGCGCCGAGCGCGTGTTCTTCGCCGCCGCCTTCCGCACGGACGGCACGAACTCCCTCAAGGAGCACGACTGCGAGAGCATATATGGCTTCTATTCCGGCCTTATCGAGCGCAAGACGGGCTCCGCGCCGGGGGCGGAGACGGCCTTCCTCCTCGAGCTGTACTGCCGCGGGAGCGTGGCGATGACGGTGAAATGGGTCCTCGGCGGGATGCCGGAGAGCCCGCGCGAGCTCGCGCATCTGATGACGGAGGCCCTGCCGCTTCCGCTGAAGGGGCTCTTTGCCGGGATCGGCCTGCTCGGCTGAGCGGCGTACATATATGGAAAGGCGCGGGAGCTTTTTGGGCTCCCGCGCCCTTTTTTGTTAAAGCAGCTTTGCGTAGTTCGTCCCCAGGCAGGCGTCAAAGCCGAGGCTGTTGTACATGCCCACGTCGCAGCTCGCGCAGCAGGCCATCAGGCTGGACGCCCCGCGCGCGGCGCACCAGTCCTGGGCCGCGCGGGCGAGAGCGCGCGCCGCGCCCCGGCCGCGGAAGGCCGGCTCCACGAAAAAGTCGTCGAAAACGCCCGTCTGGGCGCACTCGAAGGTGGAAAAGCTGAGCACAACGCTACACATCCCCACGGCGCGGCGCCCGCGCTTTGCGAGGAAGAAGGCGATGCGCCCCTCTCTCGCGGCCCGCAGCAGCCGCTCCTGCCCCGCTCTGTCGAGGCAGCCCTCGCCGACCGCGGCGCGGAAGCCGTTTTCCAGCCGCAGGAGCTGCCACTCGTCCTCCGCGCGCAGCGCTTCCACGGCGATGGGCAGCTCGTCCTCCGGCGGCAGGAGCAGCAGCGGCTCGCCCCACTCGTCCACGCCGTTTTCCACGAAGCCGAGGCGGCGCCAGAAGCGCAGCCGCCGCGCGTCGCCGCCGCAGTTCAGCTCAAAATAACGCGCGCCGCTCTCGCGGGCGAAGGCGAGGAAGGACCGGGCGCATTCGCGGCCCGTCCCGCCGCCGCGGTGCTCAGGAAAGACGCAGAAGTCGGCGAGGAAGCACTTGCCCTCCTCGGCGGCGTATATCACCGCGAGGGCGAGGCCGATCTCCTCCCCGCCCCTCTCGAAAAAGAGGAAGCGGCTGCGGCCGTCCTCCCGGGAGCGCAGGCGCAGCATGTGGGCGAAATATTCCCCCTCGCGCTCGAGGTGCGCGGCGTCATCCGGCAGCGTAAAGACGTCCCGCCGGCGGTACTCAAGCAGGCGGGCGCGGAAGCGCTCCGTCTCCGCTCCCGGCAGGGCTTCGCGGACAGTTATTCGGTTTTCCATTTTCTTTCCTCCAAAACAGATTCAGGAGGGTCAGTTGGCGCGGCCCCTCCCTGCGCGCTTTTTCGTCATGAAAAACCACTCCTTCCGTTTTGGATTGGGCTCTGGCGGCCCCTGCGGACATTGTAACACGGCGGCGCGGCTCACGTCAACGCCGCTCCTGCGGCTCGTGGCAGAGCGCGAGCACCAGCCGCGCCATCTCCCGGCTGCTGAGCGGGCAGCCCTCGCCCAGCCATTCGCGCAGCAGCCCCACGACGCCGTTGACGAAGAACACATAGGCATAGCGCCCGGCGTCGCCCTCGAGCAGGGGGCGGTTGCGGGCCATGACGGCGTCCACCAGCCGCCGGTCAAAGCGCGCGTCCTCCCGGCGCAGTATGAGCGCGCGGAAAAGGCGGGCGTTCTGCTGCACATGGTCAAAATAGAGCTCCAGCGCGGCGGGGAAGGCGCTGTCCGCGCCTATGGGCCCCTCCGGGACCGGTATGTGCTCGAGCACCTCGTCCTCCAGCTCGCGCAGCAGGGCGTGGATGTCCTGATAGTGGGCGTAAAAGCTGGAGCGGTTGACGTCCGCCGCCGCGCAGACGTCCGTCACAGTGATCTTTTCCAGCGGCTTTACCTCCAGCAGCTCCAGCAGCGCGTCTTTCATCAGGCGCTTCGTCATGCGCACGCGGCGGTTTTCGGCCATACCGTCACCCCGTTCACAAAAAGTTTTCAGCCTGCGGCGTTGCGCAGCCGGCAAAAACGGCGCATCTGTCGTGGTCAGGACGTTTTTGCCAAAACTGTGTGTGGAAATACCGTCACGCTGTTGATATCATCATATCACAGGCGCTGGCGCAGGGTCAACGCCGGAAAGAAGGTGAACGGATGAAAAACTGGCAGGTGGCGCTCGCCGTCCTGGGAGGGGCGGCGGCCGTCAACGGGCTGTTCTGGGCGGCGATGGCGATCGCCGCCGATGACGGGCTGAAGAAACTGGACCTGCACTGGTTCGGCCCGGCCGGGAAGGCCGGAGAGGGCGCGGCGGCGCAGCCCCCGGAGGAAGCGGCGCCGGCGGAGGCCTGAACGGCGCAAAGCGTCGCCCCGCAGGGAGGCGGCGCTTTTTCATGCCGGCAAATTGGTTTACACCGCCCGCGAAATGTCACTTTACTCATATCATAGTTGTGTTATAATGGGTGCAGTTAAAAAATTCACCATCACCGCAGAGCAAATCATGGAAGGAGTTAATTCATCATGTCCAACCGCATCATGCTCAACGAGACTTCTTACCACGGCGCGGGCGCCATCCGCGAGATCCCCGCGGAGGCCAAGGCCCGCGGCTTCAAAAAGGCGCTCATCGCCTGCGGCCCCAGCATCCTCAAGCACGGCGTCGTCGCCAAGGTGACCGACCTGCTGGACGCCGAGGGCCTGGAGTACGCCATCTACTCCGACATCAAGGCCAACCCGACCATCGAGAACGTGCAGGCGGGCGTGGAGGCCTTCAAGGCCGCCGGCGCTGACTACATCATCGCGATAGGCGGCGGCAGCCCGATGGACACCGCCAAGGCCATCGGCATCATCGTCAACAACCCCGAGTTCGCCGATGTGCGCTCCCTCGAGGGCGTGGCCCCCACCAAGAAGCCCTGCGTGCCGATCATCGCCGTCCCCACCACCGCGGGCACCGCGGCCGAGGTCACCATCAACTACGTCATCACGGACGTGGAGCGCCGCCGCAAGTTCGTCTGCGTCGACCCGCACGACATGCCCATCATCGCCGTTGTCGATCCCGAGATGATGGACTCCATGCCCAAGGGCCTCACCGCCAGCACCGGCATGGACGCGCTGACCCACGCCATCGAGGGCTACACCACCAAGGCCGCCTGGGAAATGACCGACATGTTCCACCTGAAGGCCATCGAGCTCATCTCCAAGAACCTGCGCGCCGCCGTTGCCGGCGAGAGCGCCGGCCGCGAGGGCATGGCCCTCGGCCAGTACATCGCCGGCATGGGATTTAGCAACGTCGGCCTTGGCATCGCCCACAGCATGG
>DVOV01000088.1 GCA_018713375.1 Candidatus Scatomorpha stercorigallinarum
GCGTGCCCGCTCACATCGTGGAAATAATAGTGCGCGTTCCCGTCGTTGGGCTCGCCTACAACATCCGTAAAATGCGGCCGGAAACCGTCAAAAACAATGCCGAGCTCGGCGCACATGCGCTCTTCCACCGCATTGTCGCGGCAGGATGGCACGAGCGGCAGTGCCCTGTCGGGACGGAAACACAGCTCACTTATGTTCAATGGCCGCGCGGCATACCTGTCGATCACGCTCTCGAATCCCGAGCCCGTAAGCCGGCACAGTATTTCCCGCAGCAGCATAAAGCCGATGTCGCTGTACACCATGCCCTCATCCAATTCCGGAAGCCCTTCCAGTATCGTAAAGAACCCCCGCCCGTCTGCGTAAAACGGGTACCAGGCCGGCAGCCGCGCCGTGTGCGTCAGCAGCGCGCGCAACGTGATACGCCGAAGCCGCCCATCCAGCGCCGGCGGCAGCGGGCCGAGTAAAGCGCCTGCGCTTTCGTCAAGGCTGAGAGCGGACTCCTTCGCATATCTGAGCAGCGCCGTGGCCGTGAATACTTTTGTCAGGGAGGCAAGGTCGAACCACCGTCCGCCCTCCCCTTCCGTGGCGCCGGACTCCAATATGCCACCGCGGCCGAACAGCGCCCATTCCCCATAGGGGAACACACCGTCCTCCACGGCCTGAGTCATCATCGGCCCCACGACGCTCAAGGAAAAAACCTCTTTTCTTTTGCTCGGAAATATTGTATCATATATCACATGAACTTGAAAACATTATAACATAGCCTTTTCTGTTAATCAATTATGCAATTTGTTTAGAATACAGGCACTATTTTTATCCATTCCTACAGACCAAACCGATAAGGAGCGATGCACATGCTGGAAACTATCACTGATAAGCCGCGCCGCCTGGCCGTGGGCCTCATGTCTGGCACCTCTGTGGACGGCATCGACGCCGCCCTCGTCGAGCTCAGCGGCAGCGCGCAGTCGCCCTCTGTGCGGCTGCTGGGGTTTTGCAACACGCCGTACCCTGAGCCCATACGGCAAAAAATATTCGCCCTCTTCGACCCGAAGAAGGCGACGGCGGACAGGCTCTGTTATATGAACTTCCTGCTCGGCGAGCTCTTCGCCGGCGCGGCGCACAGCGTCGTTTCTGCCGCCGGGCTGGAGATGCGCGACGTGGACTTCGTCGCCTCCCACGGCCAGACCATCTGGCACGCGCCGGAGCTCGAGCGCGAGGACGGCTACGACATCCGCTGCACGATGCAGATAGGCGAAGGCGCGATCATCGCCGAGCGCACGGGCGTCCCCACCGTATCTGACTTCCGCGTGGCGGACATGGCCGCCGGCGGACAGGGCGCGCCGCTCGTGCCTTTTACGGAATACCTCCTCTACCGCCGCGAAGATGAGACGGTGCTGCTGCAAAACATCGGCGGCATCGGCAACATGACCGTCCTCCCCGCCGGCTCGCCGCCGGAGGCGGTCTACGCCTTTGACACCGGCCCGGGCAACATGATAATCGACGCCGTCGTCTCCGCTGCCACCGGCGGTGAGCAGGGCTTTGACCACGGCGGCGCGATGGCCGCGCGCGGCAGGGTCTGTCTCGAACTGCTCAGCGAGCTGACGAAGGACGGATACTACGCTGCCCCGCTGCCCAAGACGACGGGCCGCGAGCGCTTCGGCACACAGTACGCCGCGAAACTCATTGCCTATGGACAGGAGCACGGCCTCAGCTGGGAGGACATGGCAGCCACCGCCACCGAGCTCACAGCCTGGTCGATAGCGGACGCCTATAGGCGGTATGTCCTGCCGAAATACTGCGCTTCCGAGATCATCGTGGGCGGCGGAGGCAGCTATAACGTCACGCTCCTCGCCGCGCTGGCGCGCCGCTTTAGCGCATATGGAGTCAAAGTTTCCACGCAGGAGGACATAGGCGGCAACAGCGACGCCAAGGAGGCCGTGGCTTTCGCCATCATGGGCGACCGCTTCCTCGCCGGTGAGCCGAACGCCCTGCCCTCGGTGACGGGCGCACGCCGTGCGGCCGTGATGGGCAAGCTCTCGCTGCCCTCGCTCAGCGCTCGCTGAGCGGCAGCGCGGAGCCGATGTCAAAGGCCGGCACATCTGTCAAGAACGCCGGTTCCACACTGCGCGAACGCAGGAACGCTTCTATGCACGCCCAGTCAGGGTGCGCGTCCATACGGCCCGTGAAGGCCAGGGTATCCCGCGCGAGCTTGAACGCCACGCCGCCGATAAAGCCGTGCCCGAAGCCCTCAAGTTCGATGTGCCCCGGCGCTATGCGCAGCACGTCGAGCCCCGCGCCCTCCGCGGCGCGCGCCACGCCCGCGTCGGCGGTGATGATGGAGCGGCTGTCCACCACGCAGGCGGCGCATTTGGCGTAACCCTGCCTGGTGCGCGCGATCTTCACGCCGTCGGGCAGCGCGCGCAGCACGGCCCTGTCCGTGATGCGCTCATCGTGCAGGAACACAGTCTCCACCAGGCAGCCGCAGAGCCGCGCGTCGAGCGGGTACGTTTTCCCGAGCGGAGAGCCCGCGCGCAGGACGGTGAAGCCGCGGCGGGCGAGCTTGTCATCCGCGTCCGGCGTTCCCGCGCTCACCACTGTTGACCCGCCGGCGTGGAAAAGCGCCAGATCGGCGTGGCCGGCGAGCCGGGTGTCCACGCCCGGCGTATCGGGCAGCCAAAGCGGCTCCACGCCGCGCGCGAGCAGCGCCGGCTCAAGCGCCCGGCGGTATCTCTCCCCCAAAGCGAGCAGCCCCACCTTACGCTCAGGAAGGTGGGGCGTTTTTATGTACTTAACGCTCATTTCAATGCCTCGCTTATGGCCTCGCGCACATTGCGGACGCTTATCAGCTTAAGCCCCGGAGGAGCCTGGACGTCCCCCCGCACGTGCGCCGGGATGATGCAGCGGCGGAAGCCCAGCCTTGCCGTCTCAGACAGCCGGTGATCGAGCTGCGTGACGGAGCGCACCTCGCCGGAGAGGCCGACCTCGCCGATGGCTGCAAGGTCGGAGCCGATGGGCACGTCCCTGTAGCTGGAAGCCACGGCCAGCAGCGTCGCCAGGTCGGCCGCCGGCTCGTCCAGCTGCAGGCCGCCCACGACGTTGACATACACGTCGCAGCCGGACACCGCCAGCCCGCCGCGCTTTTCAAGCACGGCGAGCAGCAGCATCGCCCGGTTGTAGTCGATGCCGTTGGAGTTGCGCCGCGCCGCGGCATACCCGCTCTTGGCCGCCAGCGCCTGTACCTCCGCCAGGATGGGCCGCGAGCCCTCCATCACGCAGGCGACACAGGTGCCCGGCGTGTCCGTCGGCCTGCCGGAGAGCAGCGTCTCGGAGGGATTCGGGACTTCACGCAGGCCGCGGTCGGCCATCTCGAAAACGCCGATCTCATTGGTGGAGCCAAAGCGGTTCTTGGCCGCGCGCAGTATGCGGTAGCTCATGCTCTGCTCGCCCTCGAAATAGAGCACGCAGTCCACCATGTGCTCCAGCACCTTGGGCCCGGCGATATTGCCTTCCTTGTTGATGTGCCCGACGACGAAGGCGGCGAAGCCGTCCGCCTTGGCCCGGCGCATGATGGACATCGTACACTCGCGCACCTGGCTGACGCTCCCGGGCGCGGCGGCCAGCTCCGGGTCGAACATCGTCTGTATGGAGTCGATGATGACCACAGTCGGCTCCGTGGAGTCAATGGCTGCGCCGATCTCGCCCAGGTCCGTCTCCGCCAGCACGTATATCTCCCCGTCCGAGACGCCCAGGCGCTGCGCGCGCATCTTCAGCTGACGGCGGCTCTCTTCGCCGGTGACATAGAGTATCTTCTCGCTCCTGCCGACCAGGCCGCAGAGCTGCAGTAGCAGCGTGCTCTTGCCCACGCCCGGCGCGCCGCCCACGAGCACCACGCTCCCGCGCACGGCCCCGCCGCCGAGGACGCGGTCGAGCTCCGAAAGCCCGGTGGGAAAGCGTATCTCCTCCTGCGTGTCCAGCTCGGAGAGCAGCTTGGGCGCCGTACCGCCCTTTCTGGGCCGCGCGGCGTCGGACTTAGCCTTGGGCTCGGCAGGGGCCTCCACAAGCGTGTTCCACGCCCCGCAGGCCGGGCACTGCCCGGCCCATTTTGCCGTTTCATTCCCGCATTCCGTGCAGTAAAACACGGTTTTTTTCTTCATGTGACCGTCACGTCCTCCATGCTGCAATACTCAAGGAACGCCGCCAGCAGCGCGGCGGCAATAGCCGTGCGGTGATCTTCCGTCTCCAGCGCCGCCGCCTCCTGTGGGTTTGAGAGGAAGCCGCACTCGGCCAGTATGGCCGTACAGTCCGCCTCTCGCATGAGATAAATGTCCTCGCTGGCCGGCGCCGCAACGCGCCGGCTATCCGGCGCGAGCGCGGAAACAAGGTAACTGTGCGCCGTCTCGGCCAGCTCGCGGCTGCCCGGCGTGTCCGCGTAAAACACCTGCGGCCCGCTGGGGCGAGGGTCGGGATAAAAATTCTGGTGTATGCTCACCAGCACCGCCCCCGGCGTGGTGTTTATCAGGCGCAGCCTTGCGCTCTGATCGGCGCGCTTGCGCGCCGCCGTAGTCTCGGCCTCCGGCGGATAATCGATGGCTTCCGACGTGCGAGTCATCACCGTGTCCACGCCGAAGAGGCGCGCCAGCGCGTCCAGTTTCTGCGCCACAGCCAGGTTGATCTCACTTTCCAGCGTCCCTCCGGCGGTGGAAGCCCCGCCGTCCTCGCCGCCATGCCCGGCGTCGATGACCAAAGTGGGCCTTGCCGTATCGGCCATACCCACGGCAGGCAGGGCGTCATCACTGCCGCCGCGCGGCAGCAGGAAGCAGAGCATGATGAGCGCCGTGGCCGCGGCCAGAGGCATCCACTCGCGTATCCTGATATAAACGAACACACTTGTCCCCCCCTCGCCCAATCATATGCTCGCGGGGGACAACAAATTATTCCGTCAGGAACTTTTCCAGCCGATCCAGCCCTTCCCTGATGTTATCCATGCTGGTGGCGTATGTCCAGCGGACGAAGTCCCTGATGCCAAAGCCCGAACAGGGCACCACGGCCACCCGCGCCTGTTTGAGGAAGGCCTCGGCGAACACGTCGTCGTTCTCAATGACAACGCCGCCGATGGCGCGGCCGATGAGCTTTTCGATGTTCATCATCACATAAAACGCGCCGTCCGGCATGATGCAGCTCACGCCGGGTATCGTGTTCATACGGCGCACGATGTAGTTGCGTCGCTCTTCAAACACCTTGCGCATGTCCTCAATGGTGTCCTGCTGGCCGGATAGCGCCTCCACGGCCGCCCACTGGCTGATGGTGGAAGGGGCGCCCGTCGAGTGGCTGAGGTAATTGCCCATCAGCCGGGCGATTTCCCTGTTGGACGCCGAGTAGCCGATGCGCCAGCCCGTCATGGCGTAGCTTTTGGAAACGCCGTTGACGACGATGGTGCGTTCCTTCACGTCCCCGCCCAGCGAGGCGAAGCTGACGAAGGGCTTGCCGTCGTACATCAGCTTGTAGTATATCTCGTCGGCTATCACGTAGAGGTCGTACTTTACGCAAACCTCAGCGATGGCGCGCAGCTCCGCTTCCGTATACACCATGCCCGTGGGGTTGGAAGGGTTATTGAGTATCAGCGCCTTGGTGCGCGGGGTGATAGCCGCTTCCAGCTGCGCGGGAGCCATCTTGAAGCCCGCTGCCTCAGCCGTTTCCACCACGACCGGAACGCCGCCGCATATGCTCACCATCTCGCAGTAGCTCACCCAGTAGGGAGCGGGCACTATCACCTCGTCGCCGGGGTCGAGCAGCACCCTCAGCGCCGCATATACGTTGTGCTTCGCGCCGGAGGCGATGACGATCTGCGTGTAGTCATAGTCCAGGCCGCAGTCGGCCTTCAGCCGCTCGGCGGCGGCCTCGCGCAGCTGCACGATGCCCGCGGCGGGTGTATATTTCGTCTTGCCCTCGCGGATGGCGGCGATGCCGGCCTCGGAGATGTTCTCCGGCGTCATGAAATCCGGCTCTCCTGTGCCGAAGCTGATGACATCCAGCCCGTCGGCTTTCATCTGCTTGGCCAGCGAGTCGATGGCCAGCGTGGTGGAGGGGTTGACCCTCATTGCGATCTTTGACAGTTCCTTCATAAGGCACACTTCCCATTATTTTGTATGCCCTAATTATATATCTCCATTTCCGCCCTTTTCAACCCCAGCTCAAACGAAGAACTTCTCCGGCTGCCGGCAAACGGCGCTGATGCGCACGTCGAGCTCAGGCAAGTCCGCGCGCAGCCAACCTGCGAGCACGGGCACGACCACGTTCTCCGTGGGGAAATGCCCGCCGTCCACCAGGTTGATGCCCAGCTCGTTGGCGGCGATGAACTCGTGGTGCTTGACGTCCGCGGTGACATAGGTGTCGCAGCCGCGCTCGAGCGCCAGGTACATATCCCCCGCCCCGGCGCCGCCGCAGAGCCCGATACGCTTCACCGGACGCCCGGGCCCGGCGTAGCGCAGCCCGTTTGCGCCCAGCGCCAGCTTCACACGCGATAGGAACTCGCCAAACTCAACGGCCTCAGGCAGCTCCGCGATGCGGCTGATCCATTCCTCGCTGTTCAGCACCCCCTGCACCTGCGCGCCGAGAGCGGCGGCCAGCGCGTCGTTCACGCCGCCCTGCGCCGCGTCCAGGTTCGTGTGCATGCAGATGGCGGACATCCCGCGGCCCAGCAGGGCCACAAGCTTTCGCCCCGTGAGGTCTCCGTCCGTTACGCTCTTGATGCTGCCGAAGATGAGGGGGTGGTGGGAGACGATGAGCTCCGCACCCAGTTCCGCCGCCTCCGC
>DVOV01000089.1 GCA_018713375.1 Candidatus Scatomorpha stercorigallinarum
CATGAATACCAGCGGCGCCATGGCCACGCGCCAGTTCTTGGAGACGTACACCACCGCCAGCGGCCCGAAGAGCGCGGGCAGGATGTTGTCGAACGCCGGCTGCAGCACCGGCGACTCGATGAAGCCGCGGATGGCGCTGAGGGCCAGCACGCCGACGGCTATCACCGCCGTGGTGACCAGGCTGGAGACGCCGATGGCGATGGTGGAGATGACCTCGCCCTCCTCCGAGCCGGGCTCCACGCCCGCGCTCTCCATCGCGTTGAGCGCGCAGGGCACCTTGAGGCTGGTGAGGTTGCCGGTGAAGAAGCCGAGGTAGCTGCCGCCCGTGCCCAGCATCGGCACGTAGGTCAGCACCTCGATGGTGCCCACCGTCCAGTAGATGGGCGCCACGCCCAGCAGGCCCTCCAGCACCCATGTGAGCGGAGGCCAGGCGTCGTACACCACGCAGATGGCGGCGGGGACGGCCAGCAGCAGGGCGAAGCCGGTGAGCATCCACCAGCGGCCCACAAAGTGCTCATAGTCGCGGAAATTCGTGTATTTTCCCATTTTCGTCCCCTCCCCTCAGGCGATGGCGTTTATCAGGTCAGTAATGGGGATGCTCAGCGCCATGCCGCCCAGCATGCTGATGGGCAGGGCGTAGTCCTCCATCCACTTCCACTTGAGCACCTTCACGAACACGGCGCAGACGCACATGATGAGGGCCGAGGCTATCATCACGAAGCAGGGTATCCAGCCGCGCAGGCCCTCGCTGACGGTGGCGAACACCATGCCGAGGAAGGCGCTTATCATGCCGAGGAAGAGCGCGGTCATAAAAAGGCTGCCCCACTTTTCGTCCTTCTGCCGGATGCGCATGACGCCGTTTTCAATTTTCTTGCCCACAGTAGGCACGAGCACCGTGCCGGGGATTATGCCGAGCGTCATGACCCAGGCAATCGTGGCGAACACCATCGGGTCCGTGATGAGCTGCGAAAGGTCGGTCCCCACCGCGGCGGCTGCCGAGGCGGCGGCGGGCGTCTCATAGGTGAGCGCGCCGATGACGGAAAGGCGCAGCCAGGGCAGGGGGAAGCCCAGGGCGCGCGAAAGGGCGATAACGCCCAGGAGGATGCTCACCGCCGGGGCGACGGTGAAAATGGCGGACGAGACCGCCACGCGGCGCAGCACCTTCGGGTCCATGCCCAGCTTCTTCGCCCGCTTCCAGGCGAGGACGATGAAGCGTATGCTCATGGCGATGACGAACAGGATGACGACGGCCACGAGGCCGTACATGAATGGTCCGTTGGGGTCGAACACGGCTCTCACTCCTCTCTTTATGACAAGTCTACCACAACCGGCGGCGGCAGACAAGGTTTTAACGGCCTTTTTGCCGCCGCGCGCTCACTTTGCGTACATGCGGCCCACGATGTAGTTGCTCACGCGCCTGGGCAGCAGCTTGGCCGCCGCGGCGGCGGCCTTATAGGGCGCGCCCAGGGCCTTGAGCGGGGACGAACGGCGGCGCAGCGCCATTTTCGCCACGTAGGCCGCGGCGTCCTCCGCGCTCATGCCCGTCTCCTCGTCGTGCTCCATGCGCGCCACGCTGCGCGCCACGCGGCCGCCGTAGGGGCCCTCCTCCGCCGTCTTTTTCCGCGCGGCGGTGAAGCCCGTGCGGATATCGCCCGGCATCACGGCGCAGAGGCTGACGCCGAAGGGCCGCACCTCGTTCTGCAGCGCCAGGACATAGGCGTTGACGGCCGCTTTTGACACCGAGTACCAGAGCTGGAAAGGTATCGGCAAAATGCCGGCGATGGAGCTCATGCAGACGATGCGCCCGCCGCCCTGCGCGCGCATGGCAGGCAGCACGGCCCGGCAGGCGTTGTCCATGCCGAAGAGGTTCAGCTCCAGCTGCGCGTGCGCGTCCGCCGCGCTCGTCAGCTCCGCCGCGCCGGAGATGCCGAAGCCGGCGTTGCACACCAGGATGTCCACGCGCCCCTCGCGCGCGAGCACCTCGTCCACGGCGGCGCGCACCTGGGCAAAGTCCGTCACGTCGGCGGCCAGATGCGTCACGCCCGGCTGGGGGCGCTCGTGGCGCGAGAGTTCGTATACGCGGCAGCCCGCCGCGGCCAGGGCGGCGGCCGTGCAGCGGCCGATGCCGCCGCTGCCGCCGGTGACGATGGCTGTTCTGGTCATTTCTCCCTGCCTCCAGATCGCTTAAAGAATTTCAAGCAATTATAATGCCCGCCGGCCACACTGTCAACGCCTGCGCACAAAAATGAAAAATCATGCTTTTCTTTATTGCAATTAATGATATACTATAGTCGCCCGCGCAGCGGGACGACTATCAAAGGAGGCCCATCATGTCGGACTTTGCCAAGGCCCCGGCCACCGAACAGGAACTTGCGGTCATCGACCGCTATTGGCGAGCAGCCAACTACCTCTCCGCCTGCCAGCTCTATCTGCTGGACGATCCCCTGCTGGAAAAACCTCTCAGCGCCAGTGATATCAAAAAGAAGATCGTCGGACATTGGGGCACCGTCCCCGGCCAGAATTTCATCTACACCCACCTCAACAGGGCCATCAAGAAGTACGGCCTGGACATGATATACGTCTCCGGCCCGGGCCACGGTGGCAACGCCATGGTCGCCCAGGACTGGCTGGACGGCAGCTATCAGGAAGTCTATCCGAACATCACCCGCGACCGGGAGGGCATGCAGCGCCTCTTCAAGCAGTTCTCCTTCCCCGGCGGCATACCCAGCCATGTGGCGCCGGAGACCCCGGGCTCCATCAACGAGGGCGGCGAGCTGGGCTATTCCCTCGCGCACGCCTTCGGCGCCGTGACGGACAACCCCGGCCTCATCGCCGCCACCGTTGTGGGCGACGGCGAGGCGGAGACCGGCCCGCTGGCCACCAGCTGGCATTTGAACAAGTTCATCAATGCCAAGACGGACGGCGCCGTGCTGCCCATACTGCACCTGAACGGCTATAAGATAGCCAACCCCACCGTCTTTGCCCGCATCCCGCACGAGGAGCTTGAAGCCTTCTTCACCGGCTGCGGCTGGGAGCCGCATTTCGTGGAGGGCAGCGAGCCGATGGCCATGCACCGCGCGATGGCGGACGCACTGGACGAGTGCGTAGAGAAGATACTCGCCTGTCAGGCGGACGCGCGGGAAAACGGCAACATGCTGCGGCCCAGGTGGCCGATGATCGTACTGCGCACGCCCAAGGGCTGGACGGGCCCGGACTATGTGGACGGGCTGAAGGTGGAAGGCTACTGGCGCGCGCACCAGGTGCCCATCCAGCCGGACTCCACCGAGCACATCCGGCAGATCGAGGAGTGGCTGCGCAGCTACCGCCCGCAGGAGCTCTTCGACTCCAACGGCGTGCCCATGCCGGATTTGCTGGACTTCCCCCCGCGCGGCGAGCAGCGAATGGGCGCGAACCCGCACGCCAACGGCGGCAAGTTCCTCCGTGACCTGCGGATGCCGGATTTCCGCGATTATGCGGTAAACGTGCCCTTCCCCGGCGCGGCGGAGGCGCAGGACATGTCCAAGCTGGGCGAGTTCGTGCGCGACATCTATAAGCTCAACGCCGCCGAGCGCAATTTCAGGGCCTTCGGCCCCGACGAGACCAACTCCAACCGGCTCAACTCCGTTTTTGAGGCCACTGACAGGGCCTGGGACGCCGGGACCGTGGACTTCGACGACCACCTGGCCCCGGACGGGCGCGTGATGGACTCCATGCTCAGCGAGCATGTCTGCCAGGGCCTGCTGGAGGGCTATCTGCTCACGGGGCGGCACGGCTTTTTCAACAGCTACGAGGCCTTCATCCGCATCGTGGACAGCATGTTCAGCCAGCACGCCAAGTGGCTGAAGGTCTGCAACCAGCTGCCCTGGCGGGCGGACATCGCCAGCCTCAACTACGTCCTCGCCAGCAACGTCTGGCAGCAGGACCACAACGGCTTCACGCACCAGGACCCCGGCTTCCTCGACCACGTGGCGAACAAGAAGGCGGACGTCGTGCGGCTCTACCTGCCGCCGGACGCCAACTGCCTGCTGAGCTGCTTCGACCACTGCATCAGGAGCCGCAACTACGTCAACGTCATCGTCGCCAGCAAGCACCCGCGGCCCCAGTGGCTGACCATGGAGCAGGCCGTCAAGCACTGCACGCAGGGCATCGGCATCTGGCAGTGGGCCAGCACGGACGAGGGAGCGGAGCCGGACATCGTCATGGCCTGCTGCGGCGACACGCCCACGCTGGAAACGCTGGCCGCCGTCACCATCCTTCGCGGCGCCTTCCCGGAGCTGAAGATCCGCGTGGTGAACGTCGTCGACCTGATGCGCCTGCAGAGCGAGGAGCAGCACCCGCACGGCCTCAGCCAGCGGGAATATGAGGCCATCTTCACGGCGGACAAGCCCATCGTGTTCGCCTTCCACGGCTATCCGAGCCTGATACACGAGATGACCTATAAGCGCCGCAACAAGAACATCCACGTCCGCGGCTACATCGAGGAGGGCACCATCACAACGCCCTTCGACATGCGCGTGCTCAACCGCCTCGACCGCTTCGATCTCGTCATGACCGCGGTGTACAACCTGCCGCAGCTCGGCAACCGCGGGGCCTACCTCATCCAGCAGATGAAGGACAAGCTCGTGGAGCACAAGCAGTATATCGCCAAATACGGCGTCGACCTCCCCGAGGTCACCAACTGGGAGTGGAGCGAAGCGAAATAAAAAAGAGCATAAAAAAAGGACGCCCGCGGGCGTCCTTTTTTTATTTTGCCTTCCTCTTTACCGCCAGCGCGAACAGCGCCGCGGGCAACAGCAGCAGCTCGGGCCGGTCGCTCACCGCAAAGGGCGTCAGCACAGGGGCATCCAGGTAAATGCCCAGCGTCGCCGCATAGGCTATGAAAACACAGGCAAGATACAGTATGGCCACGGCAGCGCCCAGGATGACGAGGGCAATTTTAAGGGGCCGTTTCAGCGGCAGCGGGCGGGCAAAGAAACTGCATACCAGCGCGACGGCGGCCCAGCTTCCGCCGAACCACACGAGGCCGCGGGCGAGCACCGCGAGCACCGTCCATTTGGGGTATCGGTACGTCACGCCCAGTATCGCGCCCGCCGACTTCATATTGAGGCCGCAGAGCATGGCTATTAACGCCGCAGCGGCGAGGGACAGCATCAGCCAGTCGAACCAGGCGAGTTTGACGCGGCGGGCGGCGCGGGGTTCGGGCGTGCCGGCGGCGTTCTCGTCGAGCAGCCACTCGGAGTCTATGTCGAAGACGCGGGCAAGGCCGGTCAGGCCCACAGCGTCCGGCAGGCACTCGCCGCGTTCCCAGCGCCCCACCGCCTGCCGCGTGACGCCGAGCTCCTTCGCCAGCCGCTCCTGCGACCACCCGCGCCCCGCGCGGAGGGTTATCAGCTTTTCGGAGAAAGTCATTTCTTCCCCCACCTCCTTTCCTCGAGTTTAGCATGGGCGCGGCGCGATGTAAACGCAATACTTGTTGCCCCCGCCCCCGGCGCTATTTGGCAGCGTCCGATCGCAGCGTTTGGTTGATTTCCGCGGCGCTTTGTGGTAGCATAGGGCGAACCCTGTCGAAAGGACCGTACCCATGAAAGCTGAACGGATATTCGCAGCGCTGCTCGCCGCGGCGCTCTGCCTGCTGCCCCTGGCCGCCTGCGGCGGCGAGCCGGAGAGCAGCCCCACGCCCGACCCGCACGAGGGCATGGTGTACATCAACATCGGCGACTACTACGACTGGATAACCCCCGCGGAGGGGCTGGAGCTCTCCGGCTTCACGGAGGACGACTTCACGCTGCGCGAGGACGGCATCGTCGAATATAAGGGCGACGAATACGACACACGCCTGGGCATCGACGTCTCCTTCTATCAGGGGGAGATCGACTGGCAGGCCGTGGCGGACGCCGGAGTGGAGTTCGCCATGATACGCTGCGGCTACCGCGGCTACGGCGAGGAGGGCAACATGGCCGAGGACACCATGTTCCGCCAGAACATGGTGGGCGCGCTGGCCGCCGGGCTCGACGTGGGCGTCTATTTCTTCTCCCAGTCACTGGGCGCCATCGAGGCCGCCGAGGAGGCGCTGTACGTGCTCGAGCTCATCGAGGGCTATGACATCACGATGCCCGTGGCCTTCGACTGGGAGCCCGTGGCGGAGGCCGAGCGCTATGAGGAAGTGGACGGCGAGGCCCTCACCTCCTCCGCGCTGGTGTTCTGCGAGATGATAAAGGACGCCGGCTACACGCCCTGCCTCTACACCTACCGCCACTTGGCCTATTATGAGTACGACCTCTCCCGCCTGGCGGACTACCCCATCTGGATAGGCGCGCCCGGCATGTGGGACGACTTCTACTACGAGCACGACATCTGGCAGTTCTCCTTCACGGGGCAGATACCGGGCATCCCCGCCGACGTGGACCTCGACCTGCAGTTCATCCCCCGCGCGGAGAGCAGCCCCTCCCCCTCCCCCGCCGCGGGCGTCGAGGGCTGAACGCAACAAGCAAAAAAACATCCCACGCCGCGGCGGGGGATGTTTTTCCTTTTATATCTGCGGCAGTTTGGCGAAGCTCGAGCGCAGCTCCTCGTCGGTGGGGATGTAGTCGGCCATCTCGCCGTTGTGGAACTTCTCATAGGCCACCATGTCGAAGTAGCCCGTGCCCGTGAGGCCGAAGAGGATGGTCTTTTCCTCGCCCGTCTCGCGGCATTTCACTGCCTCGTCCATGGCCGCGCAGATGGCGTGGCTGCTCTCCGGCGCGGGGAGTATGCCCTCGCAGCGGGCAAAGGCCTCCGCCGCCTCGAAAACGCGCGTCTGCGGCAGGGACACGGCGCGCATCAGCCCCTCGTGGTAGAGCTCGCTGAGCACGGGGCTCATTCCGTGGTAGCGCAGGCCGCCGGCGTGGTTGGCGGAGGGGATGAAGCCGCTGCCCAGCGTGTACATCTTCGCCAGGGGGCAGACCTTGCCGGTGTCGCAGAAGTCGTAGGCGAACACGCCGCGCGTGAGGCTGGGGCAGGAGGCCGGCTCGACGGCGAGGATGTCGTATTTGCGCTCGCCGCGGAGCATTTCGCCCATGAAGGGGCTGATCAGCCCGCCGAGGTTGCTGCCGCCGCCGGCGCAGCCGATTATCATGTCGGGCACGACGCCGTATTTGTCCAGCGCGGCCTTGGCCTCCAGGCCGATGACGCTCTGGTGCAGCAGCACCT
>DVOV01000090.1 GCA_018713375.1 Candidatus Scatomorpha stercorigallinarum
CTCGCCGGCAGCACGGACCCCGTGGCCATCAAGGACGCCCTCTGGGATGTCAACTATGACGGCATCACCGGCAACATCACCTTCGGTGAGAACGGCGACGCCGTGCGCGACACCGCCTACATAAAGATCTCCGACAACGTGGCCGTCGCCTGGACGGACGGCGGCACGCAGACCGTCGCCTGAGCGCGGCTGCAAAGCTGAAAAGATACGCTTTGGCGAGGGCGCGAGCCCTCGCCAAAGTATGATAAGCGTTTGGACCGGCTCGTAAGGGGCCGGGACGTAAAAAAACGGCTCCTTACGAGGCAGTCCAGGCAACGAAAGGAAGAGAAATAAGTGCAATATGCAGTTTCCATCCTGCTGTCGGGCATTTCCGTGGGCGGGCAGTACGCGCTGATAGCCATCGGCTACACGATGGTCTACGGCATCCTGCGCCTCATCAACTTCGCCCACGGCGACGTTTTCATGACGGCGGGCCTGATGCTCGTCTACATGTCGGCGAGCTTGCCGCTCGGCGTCGCCATCCCGCTGATGATCGTGGCCACGGTGGCGCTTGGCTTTTTCATCGAGCGCGCGGCCTACAAGCCGCTGCGCAGCGCGCCGCGCATGTCCGTCATGATCAGCGCCATCGGCGTCAGCTTCCTCATCCAGAATTTCGCCACCTACTACACCGGCGGCCTGCCGCAGAACTATCCGCAGCTGCCGTTCCTCTCGGACACCGTCACCATTTACGGCACGTCCGTCAAGTGGGCGGTCATCATAACGCCCTTCCTGGTGGTGGCCCTGATCGCCGCGCTCACCATTCTCATCAACAAGACGAAGATCGGCATGGCCATGCGCGCGGCGGCCAAGGACTTCGAGACCTGCCAGCTGATGGGCATCAAGATCAATTCCGTCATCAGCTTCACCTTCATCATCGGCAGCGCCCTCGCCGCCGTAGGCAGCCTGCTGTATTTCACGAACTACCAGAGCATCGTGCCCCTCTCCGGCGCCATGCCGGGCCTGAAGGCCTTCGTGGCGGCCGTTTTCGGCGGCATCGGCTCCATCCCCGGCGCCGTCATCGGCGCGTTCATCATCGGCATCTGCGAGAACATCGTCAAGGGCACCAGCCTCTCCATCTTCTCGGACGCCATCACCTTTGTCCTGCTCATCGTCATCCTGGTGGTCAAGCCCACCGGCCTCTTCGGTGAGAAGGCCACCGACAAGGTCTGAGGAGGTGCGACATGCCTGCTGTAACGCTTGAAAAAAAGAGCCGCCGCGGCTCCGTCATCGCCTTCATCGCCGTGCTGGCCGTGCTGGCGGCGGTGGTGCTGCTGGAGAACGTCCTCGACCCAAACGCCAACATTATCGTCTTTACCACCCTGAAAAAGGGCGCGGTGTACGCCCTGGTGGCCGTCAGCATGAACCTGCTGAACGGCTTCACGGGCCTCTTCTCCCTCGGCCAGGCGGGCTTCATGCTCCTTGGCGGCTACACTTACGCCATCCTCACCATCCCCAGCGCGCAGCGCGACAGCGTCTATTACCTCTATGACGGCTCGGACATCAACTTCTCCATCACGGAGACGCTGCAAAACCTCTTCGGCGGCAGCGGCGTGGGCGCTGCCGTGGGCCTCGTGCTGGGCGTGCTCATCGCCATCGCGGCCGCGGGGCTGGTGGCGGCCTTCATCGCCTGGCTGATCGGCCTGCCTGTGCTCAAGCTGAAGAGCGACTACCTGGCCATCGCCACGCTGGGCTTCGCGGAGATCATCCGCGCCGTGTTCCAGTGGACGGAGCTGGGCCGCATCACCAACGGCGCCAACGCGCTCAAGAACTACCCCACGCTCTCCAACTTCAACATCACCAACGCGGACGGGCAGATCGTCCTGCGCCTTTCCACCTTTGCAGCCTTCGCCATCGCCGCGCTGTGCATCTGGCTCATCGTGCTGCTCATCAACTCCAGCTACGGCCGCGCGTTCAAGGCCATCCGCGAGGACGAGGTGGCCGCGGAGGCCATGGGCATCGACCTTGCCAGGCACAAGCGCATGAGTTTCGTCATCAGCAGCTTTTTCGCCGGCGTCGGCGGCGCGCTGCTGGCCATGTACATGAACCAGGTGCAGGCCAAGACCTTCACCTCCACCATGACGTACGAGATACTGCTGATCGTCGTCCTGGGCGGCATCGGCTCCGTCTCCGGCAGCGTGTTCGCCGCCTTCCTCTACACGGCGTGCAGCGAGTGGTGGCTGCGCTTCCTGGACGTCGCCACGGTGTTCAAGAGCGCCGGCGACCGCTGGACGTTCATCATCGTCCTCGCCGCAGCCGCCGTGGCCCTGACGGCCCTGCTTGTCTGGCGCCGCCGCCGCAGCGGGGCGAAGAAGCTCTCCGAGATGTGGGCGGTGTTCGTCCCCGGGGCCATCGTCCTGGCCTATGACATCTACTACGCCATAGCGGGCGGGATGGAAGTGCCCTTCCTCCGCGCCGGCTTCCGCATGGTGGTGTTCAGCGTCATCATCATGGTGGTCGTGCTCTTCTTCCGCCGCGGCCTGTTCGGCGACAGGGAACTGCCCTACATCGTCCGCCGTCTGGGCCTGTACATCAGAAAAGTCGTTAAATACCGCGAAGCAGCCACGAAAAAGGCTGCCGCTGAGGCGAAGAAGGAGGCGGACGGCGATGAGTGAGAAGCTTGAGAACGTCCTCCGCATGGAGAACATCACCATGCAGTTCGGCGGTGTTGTCGCCGTCAACGACCTCTCCATCGAGGTCAACAAGGGCGAGATCGTTGCCCTCATCGGCCCCAACGGCGCGGGCAAGACCACGGCCTTCAACTGCATCACGGGCGTCTATCAGCCCACCAACGGCCTCATAAACTTCATGGGCCGGACGATAGTTCGCAACCACCCGGGCGGGAAAATGGCCAGGGAATACCTGGGCACGAACGCCGCGCGCTACAGCTCCGACTACAGCGGGGAGGACGACCCGGAGACCCTCGCCGCCCTGGCCGAACTCGACGCCAGGTGCGCCGCCGAGGTCGCCGCCGCCGAAAAAGAAATCGCCGCGCGCCTCGACAGCGAAAAGGACGAGGAAAAGCGCAAGTCCCTGTATAACGAGGCCGAGGCCCGCAAAGCCGAGATCGAGGCCGGTTATAACGCCCCGCGCGAGCGGCTGCTCGCGCAGCTGAAGGACCGCGCCGGCGCGCGCATCGAGCTGGCCCGGGCCATCGACCCCGACGTTACGACGAACAAGGTCTACGCCCCCTCGCCGGACAAGATCACTTACCTCGGCATCGCCCGCACCTTCCAGAACATCCGCCTCTTCTCGGCGCTGAGCGTTCTGGATAACGTCCTGATAGCCAAGCACATGCGCGCCAAACAGAACGTCTTTTCCGCCACGCTGCGCCTCAACCGCAGGGAAGAGCGCCGCATGCGCGAGGAGGCCATGGCCCTCCTGGCCGAGCAGGGGCTGGACCACCTGAAAGACGAGGTCGCCGGCAGCCTGCCCTACGGCATCCAGCGCCGGCTGGAGATCGCCCGCGCGCTGGCCACCAGCCCCAAGCTGCTGCTGCTCGACGAGCCGGCCGCCGGCATGAACCCGCAGGAGACGCAGGAGCTGGGCGAATACATCGTGCGCCTGCGCCGCGAACACGACCTGACGATACTGATGATCGAGCACCACATGGATCTCGT
>DVOV01000091.1 GCA_018713375.1 Candidatus Scatomorpha stercorigallinarum
AGGAAGAGGATCATGCCGGACACCGGCAAAGCCAGCAGCAGGCACATCCACACCAGCTTGTAGGAGGGGCTCCCCGGCCGCTGGTAGACCCAGATGGCCACCACGGCGCCTGCCAGCAGCAGGAAGAGATAGACGTAGCTGACCTTCTCCGCCAGGATCTGTGTCAATGCCAGTGTGATGACGATCTGGGCGATCACCGTCAGGGCGCAGATGGTCAGACTGGTAAACGCCGAGATCCGCCGTTCCGTCCGCTCCTCCGGCTGGGGCAGCCTTCTCTTTCGCACGGTGTGCTCCGCCTCCTTTCTTCACAGCTTCGACCGCTTATTCTTTTATTATACTGGAACTTCCGCGGCTCCGCAACCAAAATTCTGTGAACAAACAGCCCCCGCCTCAACGGCGGGGGCTGCGGTCATCTGCTCTGGCGCAGCAGGTCTTCCTTGATGTCAAACAGTCTCTGGCTGAGGTCCACATAGTAGGTGTGGGGATTCTCGAACCGCTTCACCGTGTCCCACAGAGTGTCCACCTGGGCGAGGCAGTATGCCTGGATCTCCTGTAGCGTGGGCATCTGATAGACCAGCTTTCCCCCCTGGAACACCGGCACCTGCAGGGGCTTTGCGGCGAAGTTGGTGTAGGTCTTGCGCTTCCAGGTCGCCATGGGGTCGAACAGCTCCAGCGGGGTGCGCTCGTCCACCGTCTCGTCCCAGACGGTGATGTAGTCCGCCTCCGCCTTGCCGGTGGCGTTGTCGAAGATGCGGTAGGTTTTCTTGAAGTGGGGAATGGTGATCTTGTCCAGATTCTCACTGACCTTGATCTTGGGGATGATGTTCCCGGCGGCGTCCTCCACCGCCGCCAGCTTGTACACACCGCCGAACACCGGCTCGCTGCGGGCGGTGATCATCCGCTCGCCCACGCCGAACACGTCGATCTTGGCCCCCTGGCGGATCAGGTCCTGGATGATATACTCATCCAGAGAGTTGGAAGCGGAGATCTGGCACTCCGTCCACCCGGCGGCGTCCAGCTTGCGGCGGGCCTCCTGGGTCAGATAGGCCATATCGCCGGAGTCCAGCCGGATGCCGCACTTGCGGATGCCCAGTGGCTTGAGCACCTCGTCAAAGGCCCGGATGGCGTCCGGCACGCCGGACTTGAGGACGTTGTAGGTGTCCACCAGCAGCGTGGCGTTGTGGGGGTAGATCTGGCAGTAGGTCTTGAAAGCCTCGTACTGACTATCGAACATCTGGACCCAGGAGTGGGCCATGGTGCCGCCGGCGGGCACGCCGTACAACTGGTCGGAGATGGTGCAGGCGGTGCCGGCGCAGCCTCCGATATAGGCCGCCCGGGCGCCGGAGATGGCGCCGTCGGTGCCCTGGGCCCGACGGGACCCGAATTCCAGCACCGTCCGTCCCTGGGCCGCCCGGACAATGCGGTTGGCCTTGGTGGCGATCAGGCTCTGGTGGTTGATCTGCATGAGCATGAACGTCTCCAGCAGCTGGGCCTCGATGGCCGGGGCGCGCACGGTGACGAGCGGCTCGCGCGGGAAAACGGGCGTGCCCTCCGGCACGGCCCAGATGTCGCCCGTGAAGCGGAAATGGCGCAGGTAGTCGAGGAACCCCTCCGAAAAGCACCCCCGCGAGTGCAGGTATTCAATGTCCCCTTCCTCGAAATGCAGGTCCTGGATGTACTTAATCACCTGCTCGAGCCCGGCGGCGACGGCGAAGCCGCCGTTGTCCGGCACGCTGCGGAAAAAGAGGTCAAAATACGTTATTTTATCCTTGAGCCCCGTCTCGAAATAGCCGTTGCCCATCGTCAGTTCGTAAAAATCGCAGAGTGTCGTGTAGTTCAGCGCGCCCGTATTGTCCATATGGCTGGCCTCCCAAGGTGTCTTTACACCGCATTATAGCCTCACCGGCGGCATTTGTAAAGTGCCGCCGGCGGCCGCATTCAGCCGATTATGCCGTGCTCCAGCTTCAGGTCCAGCACGCGCAGCACGCTCTCGTCGATGCGCTGCTCGGTGAGCCGGCCCATTTCCACCGCCTCAGTGATGGCTTTCACGGCGCCGGGAATGTCGTCCACGCCCAGCAGCAGGTCCACTCCGGCCTCCAGCGCCATCAGGCAGCGCTCGCCCATGTCGTACTGGGTGAGCGCGCCCATCTCCAGCCCGTCGGTGATGACCACGCCGTCCCAGCCCAGCTGCTCGCGCAGCAGGCCGGTCACGACCGCTTCGGAGAGGCTGGCGGGGTGGTCGGGGTCGATGGCCGTCATCGTGATGTGGCCCACCATCACCATGTCCGCGCCGGCCTCCATGCCGGCGATGAAGGGCTTGAGCTCGCCCTCCATCAGCTCGTCCACGCTCTTGTCCACCACGGCCGCACCGCTGTGCGTGTCGGTGTCCGTGTCGCCGTGGCCGGGGAAGTGCTTCAGGCAGTTTATCACGCCCGCGTCGTGGAAGCCCTGCACGGCGCTGGGCACGAGCTCCGCCGCCTGGTCAAAGTCGTCGCTGTACGCCCGGTCGCCGATGACGGTGTTCTCCGGGTTGGTCCAGACGTCCGCCACGGGCGCGTAGTCGGTGTTGAAGCCGTAAGCGGCCATGTCGCTGCCGATAGTGTAGGCGTTTTCATAGGCCGTCTCCGTACCCATGTCCTTGTAATCGTACATGGGACCGATCTGCGTGGTGCCCAGCGTGCGCATCAGCCGCGCCACGCGCCCGCCCTCCTCGTCGGCGGAGATGATGAGCCCCAGTTTGGAGTAGCTCTGCGCGTTGGCGATCATGCTCATCGTCTGCTCGCCGTCCACCAGGTTCTGCGCGGAGTAGATAAATCCGCCCACGGGCCACTGTTCCAGCGCCTCGCGCGTGGCCTCCCCCGCCACGGTGACGGGCGAAACGCCCATCAGCGCCTCCGGCCGCACGACCATCAGCTGGCAGAGCTTTTCCCGCAGGGTCATCCCGTCGAGGATCTCCTGCGCCGGGTCCGGCGTGGGCGTGGGCGTGGGTGTCGGCGTCGGCGTGGGCGTCGGAGTGGGAGACGGCGTCGCGGCCGGGCGCGAGGGCTCTATCGTGACCTCGACCGGCCCGGCGGGGGACGCTCCGCAGCCGGTGAGCGCGAAAACAAATATCAAAATGGCGGCGAACCATACTTTTTTCATTTTTTATTTGACCCTTTCCCCGTTAAGTGGTAATATACAGTAGCATTATAACCGCAAATTCAAAAGTTAGGAAGCGTTTTTATGACCAGGATCGACATATTCTCCGGCTTTCTGGGCGCTGGCAAGACCACGCTCATCAAGAAGCTCATCGCCGAGGCCTATCAGGGCGAAAAGCTCGTGCTGATAGAGAACGAGTTCGGCGAGATAGCCGTTGACGGCGGCTTTTTGAAGGAGGCCGGCATCGAGATACGCGAGATGAGCTCCGGCTGCATCTGCTGCAGCCTCGTGGGCGATTTCGCCGAGGCCCTTGAGAAGGTCAAGGCCGAATACAACCCGGACCGCGTGCTCATCGAGCCCAGCGGCGTCGGCAAGCTCAGCGACGTTATCCGCGCCGTGCAGGATCTCGGCGACAGCGACCTCGTCCCCGGCAGCTTCACCACCGTGGTGGACGCCACGCGCGCGAGGATGTATATGAAGAACTTCGGCGAGTTCTGGTGCAACCAGGTGGAAAACGCCGGCACCATCGTCCTCAGCCGCACCAAGGGCATGAGCGAGAGCAAGCTGGAGCAGTGCGTCGCAATGCTCCGCGAGCACAACCCCACCGCCGTCATAGTCACCACCCCCTGGGACGAGCTGGACGGCAAACAGCTGCGCGAGGCCATGGAGCGCGAGGACACCCTCGCCGCCGAGCTTGAGCGCCTGACCGCCGAGGTCGAAGAGGACGAAGACGAGTG
>DVOV01000092.1 GCA_018713375.1 Candidatus Scatomorpha stercorigallinarum
TTTTCGCCGCGAAGCGGCGCTTCGCGGCGAGGATACGGGAGAGCGAGCGGCCTGCCGCTGCAGGTTACCGCCTTGCCCCCGTGTCGGGAGGGGCAAGGCGTCCACCTTCCGCGGCGGCCTCCTTTTCGCCGCGAAGCGGCGCTTCGCGGCGAGGGGGACGCATACACGGCGGCCTGTTATCTGCACGCATAAATAGAAATACAGTTGTTTGCGAGGTTTTGACATGGGCGATTTTATCGTTATATCGGACGGCTCGGGCGACCTGTCCCCGGAGATCTACAGGGAAAAGGGCATCGTCATGATACCCTTTTATGTCATGCTCGGCTCGGGCGAGTACCTGGAGCAGGAGCGCGACATCAGCACGGGCGAGTTCTATGAGTGGATGGTATCCCACCCCGGCGTGTATCCCAAGAGCTCCACGCCCTCCACGCAGGACTATCTGCACATCTTCACCGAGCATGTGCAGCGCGGGGAGAAGATACTGTGCATCTGCATCACGGAGAAGTTCTCGAACTCCTACCAGACCGCGCGCATCGCGCGGCAGATGCTGCTGGAGGACTACCCGGACGCCCAGGTCGAGGTCGTCAACTGCATGATGAACACCGTGGCGCAGGGCCTTTATGTCCTGGAAGCCTGCCGTCTGCGCGACGCGGGCGTGCCGCTGCTGGAGGCGGTCAAGCGCCTGGAGGAGATCACGCCCAGCGGGCGCATCTTCTTCACCATCGGCAGCATCGACTATCTGAGCCACGGCGGACGCATCGGCAAGCTGGCCGGCAAGGTGAGCTCCGTGCTGGGCATCCGCCCCATCATCACGCTCAAGGAGGGCGAGATATTCGCCTCCGGCGTGTGCCGCGGCCGCGGCAAGAGCCTCGACAAGGTGCTCTCCATTACCGAGGACTACATGAAAGAGACATTCGCCAGCCCGGATGAGTTCGAGATCGCCCTCGGCTACGGCTATGACCGCGACGAGGCCGTCGCCTTCCGCAACCGCGTGGCCGGGCTGCTGGACAGCCTGGGCCTGCACAAGGACGACATCCCTATCCGCCACATCAGCAGCGTGATAAGCGTCCACACCGGCCCCTATCCGCTGGGCATCTGCGTGCTGAAAAAGGCGCGCCTGGACTGAGGATAAAAGCCCCCGAAAGGGGGCTTTTTTATTTGCCCGCCGCGGCCGGGGGCCCAGGCTGCGCCTGGAGGCATAGCGCCGCGCCAAGGTGCGGCAGCGAAATGCAGGGGCGAAAGCCCCTGCAAACTATTTCTGAGAGATTTCTTTTTGTCTTGTCAAAAAGAAACCCCTCAGACTCCAAAGAGAAAACCGCTTTGGTGCAAAACGGAGCCAAAGGCCGGTTTTCACCAAACTTTTCGTTGTCGGAAACTTCCCATCCCTAATGGTGAATGAGTTGCCGCATCGCCGACCGTGCGTTTGCTTCGCTTTGCTCGCGGCACTGACGGGTAGAATTTTGCGGGCTGTTAGTGCCGCGACCGCAGGGAGCAATGCACGGTTTTGGTGGCATCCGTCATTCACCACTCGGGATGACCACGTTGCAGTTACCCTCGCGCCGCTTTGCGGCGCGCTACGCCTCCACACGCAGTGTGGCGTTTTTCTTTGGGGCGCCACACCCGTTTCTTTGGGCAAGACCAAAGAAATGGGGTGGCAAAAGGATTTTACAAGGGCCTGCCCTTGTTCCGCCCCGCCGCGCAGAGCGCGGCGCTATGCCTCCGGCCGCCGGCCGGCCTCCACACGCAGTGTGGCAGCGCTCAGTATATGCGCACGTTCACGCGCAGGCGGCCTTTGCGGGTCTCGCGCTGCGCGCCGCAGTATTCGAAGCGGCCGTGGCCGCGGACGGAGACGACGTCCCCGGGCTTCACCGGCGCGGCGCCGCCGCGGGCGGGGAGGGAATTCACAAGCACCAGCTCGCGCTCAAAGAGCCGCTGGGCCTCCGCCCGGGAGAGCTTATACACCGCCGCCACCAGGGCGTCCAGGCGCTCGGAGGCCACCACCACGCCGCTCTCCGGCGGCGGAGGGGGCGGCTCGGGCGGAGCGGCGGCTATGCTCACGCGCACGCTCGTGCGGCGTATCTGCGTCAGGTTTTCGGCGATGTAGGGCGCGATGGAGCGCAGGCAGAAGATATAGAGCTTCCCCTCCTGCGGCACGATGTCGCCCAGCACCTCGCGCCGGATGCCGAGGGACATCAGCGCGCCCAGGCAGTCGCGGTGGCCCAGCTCCTCGGCGAAGCGCGCCGAGGCCGGCGCGGCCTGCAGGCAGGCGACGGCCGACTCATATCCGGCCCCCTCCCAGGGGAGGAACACCGCCGTGCGCCGCTCCGCGCCGGCGTAGCCGCCGTCGAACTCAAACGGCCCCGGGCGCAGCGAGAGGAGCGCCGCCTGCTCGGCGGCGGTGAGGAACTCCGAAAATACCGCTATGCCGCGCCTTTCGGCCCGCCGGGCCAGTTCGGAAAGGCGTTTTTTTGTCATCTCAAGCTGATCTTCCATGCCCTGAGTATAGCGCGCCGGGGGCGGGAAAGTCAAGCGCCGCGGGCCATAGCTAAAAGGTATGGAGGGCCATACATTATTGCTATTTGAAATCGTGGGAGATATAAGTTATAATCAATACAAAACCTGAAATGGAGGAGATCATATGATATACAGGGATTTTCAGGGCCTCAAGCTCAGCGGCCTGGGCATGGGCAACATGCGCCTGCCCGTCATCGACGGCGACGACAGCCGCATCGACTTCGACAGGGCCAGCGCGCTCATCCGCCGCGCCTACGAGGGCGGCGTGAACTATTTCGACACCGCCTACGGCTATCACGGCGGCAACAGCGAGAACACCGTGGGCCGCGCGCTCGCCGGCGTGCCGCGCGGCAGCTTCTACCTCGCCGACAAGTTCCCCGGCTTTTCCGTGGAGAACGTCTCGCGCGTGAAGGAGATATTCGAAGAGCAGCTGAGCCGCTGCGGCACGGACTACTTTGACTTTTACCTCTTCCACAACATCTACGAGAAGAACATCGACATGTGCCTCGACCCGCAGTACGGCGTTTTTGACTACCTGCTGGAGCAGAAGCGCGCCGGGCGCATCCGCCACCTGGGCTTTTCCTGCCACGGCGAGCTGCCCACGCTCAGGCGCTTCCTCGACGCCGGCGGGGACGAGCTGGAGTTCTGCCAGATACAGCTCAACTATGTTGACTGGAGCCTCCAGCACGCCGACGAGAAGGTGGCGCTGCTCAACGAGCGCGGCATCCCCGTCTGGGTGATGGAGGGTGTCCGCGGCGGCAGGCTGGTCAACCTGCCGGCGGAGGCCATGGAGACGCTCAAGGCCCTGAGGCCGGAGGAGAGCGCCGTCTCCTGGGCCTTCCGCTTTTTGCAGAGCGTGCCGGGCGTGACGATGGTGCTCTCCGGCATGAGCACCCCCGAGCAGGTGGACGAGAACCTGGCCACCTGGGCGGAGGACAAGCCGCTGAGCGAGGCGGAATTCAAAACCGTGACGGACATCGGCCGCGACCTCTTCGCCCGGGGCACCGTGCCCTGCACGGCCTGCCACTACTGCGTCAGCCAGTGCCCGCAGGGGCTGGACATCCCGCGCCTGCTGCAGCTCTATAACGAGGCCGCCTACAGCGGGGTGGACGCCTTCGTCGTCAGAGAGGGCGTCGCCGGCCTCAGCGAGGACAAGCGGCCCGGCTCCTGTGTGGCCTGCCACAGCTGTTCGGCCGTGTGTCCGCAGAAGATCGAGATCCCCGAGACCCTCGCCAAGTTCACGGAGATGCTGAACGCAAAGGCGTAACTGAAAAGGAATATCCCGCCGGTGTCCCGGCGGGATATTTTTCGTTATGGCCTTATGCCGAAGGAAGCCCGGCCTACGCTGGCTCGTATGTATCCGTTATCACAGGGCGCAGGCCGTCCATGTCAAAGGTGATATATATTGGCACGCCTCTGCTCCCACTTGTTCTGCCGTCGTGCCACAAATAGCTGTTGTACCAGAAAACAGATTTGCCGCCAGTGAACCATGAAACGGTAAAAACCGGCGACCGCATATCCTGCTGGCGGTAACCCTCCTCGTCATAGTGGTCGGGAGTGTCGGCCTTTGGGCGGTAGCGGTAGCACAGCGCTTTAAAATCTTCCGGACTTACTCCGAATTGGCCCGAGTATTCGCCCATGCTGTTGTTGCTCTGCCGGACCAGCGAGCCCAGCTGGATGGAAATGGCCGCGCAGTAGACGACGTACAACGCCAGGATGGCAAGTATGACGGCCATCACCCGCCGCCGGGCCGTGCGTTTTTTCGTTTTCATTCGACCGCCTCCTGAGATCATTATACCTCAAAAGTG
>DVOV01000093.1 GCA_018713375.1 Candidatus Scatomorpha stercorigallinarum
CGCTCTCGTATCTCTTGGCATTGAGAGGCACCGCCAGGCGCCTCTCAAGCCAGCTATCTTACTACGACGTTCCCCTCCCCCAGCATCTCGCCCAGCTCGGCGATCAGCGAGGGGTGGATGCGGCACTCCGCACCCAGGCGCTTGCCCGTGTCCGCAAAAAAGACTATCATGCGCTCGTGCCCGGGGAACATCTCGCACAGCAGCTCGATGCGCCGCATGACCTTCGCGTCGTAGCTCTTCAGGCGCAGCCAGAGCTTGCGCTCCTTGGGCGGGGCCTCGTCCGTGCCGCCGGGGCCGAGGTCGGAGAGGGGCCTGATGGTGTCCACCATCAGCTGCGGCTCCTTTTCGTCGCGGACGCTGATGCGCCCGGTAACGAGCAGCGCGGCGTTGGCGGCGACGTAGCCGCCGCCGGCGTCCAGCGCGCGCTGGAAGGCCAGCAGCTCCATGGTCCCCGTGTCGTCCTCCAGCTGGATGTAGGCCATCAGCGTGCCGTTTTTGGTGGTGCGCGTGCGGCTGGACTCCACCACGCCCGCCAGCGTCACGCGCTGGCCGTCGATGTAGTCCTGCGGGCCGTCCTCGTTGGCAAAGTCCTCCAGTATGGGCCCGATGGGCACGGCCCCCGCGCGGCGCGCGGCGTCCCGGTACTCGTCCATCGGGTGGCCGGAGAGGTAGAGGCCCGTCATCTCCTTTTCCATCGCCATCAGCTCGCGGCGGTCGAACTCCTCCACGTCCGGCACGGCCACCAGCGTGGCCTCGTCGGGCTTGCCCTCGTCAAAGCCGAAGAGGTCGAACTGCCCGGCGATGTTGCTGCGGCCGTCGGCAGCGATGCTCTCCAGTATCAGGTCGAGCATCTGCAGCATGGCCCGCCGCTTCAGCCCCAGGCTGTCCATCGCGCCGGACTTGATAAGGCTCTCCACCGCGCGGCGGTTGAGCTCCTTGCCGCTCATGCGCCGGCAGAACTCCTCCAGGCCGCGGAAGGGCCCGTTCTGCTCGCGCTCGGCCACCAGCAGGGCGATGAACTTGGCGCCGATGTTCTTGATGGCCGTGAGGCCGAAGCGGATGTTGGCCCCGGCGACGGTGAAGTCCGCGCCGGACTCGTTCACGTCCGGCGGCAGCACCCTGATGCCCAGCTCGCGGCACTCGCCGATGTACTCGGCCACCTTGGTGGAGGAGTCGAGCACGCTGGTGAGCAGGGCGGACATGTATTCGCGCGGGTGGTGGCACTTCATGTACGCCGTGCGGTAGGCGACGATGGCGTAGGCCACGGCGTGGGACTTGTTGAAGGCGTAGCTGGCGAAGTCGAGTATCTCGTCGTAGATGCTGTTGGCGACGCTCTCGCTGATGCCGTTGGCCAGGCAGCCGGGGATGCCCCGGGCCTCGTCGCCGTGGATGAAGGCCCGCCGCTCGGCGTCGATGACGGCGTGCTTTTTTTTGCTCATGGCGCGGCGGATGTTGTCCGCCTGGCCCAGCGAGAAGCCGGCCAGCCGGCGGAAGATCTCGATCACCTGCTCCTGATAGACGATGCAGCCGTAGGTGACGGAGAGTATCGGCTCCAGCGAGGGGTGCTTATAGCTTATCTTCTCCGGGTGGCCGCTGTTTTCAAGGAATTTCGGTATCGAATCCATGGGCCCGGGGCGGTAAAGGGCGATGATGGCCGTGATGTCCTCAACGCTCTTGGGCCCCAGGCGGGTGCAGACGCCCGTCATGCCCGCGCTCTCCAGCTGGAACACGCCCTCCGTGCGCCCGGCGCGCAGCATGGCGAAGGTGGCGCCGTCGTCCTCCGGCAGGCTGTTCACGTCGAAGCCCGGGTCGCTCCGGCGCACGAGCACGGCCGCGTCCTCCAGCACGGTGAGGTTGCGCAGGCCGAGGAAGTCCATCTTCAGCAGCCCCAGCTCCTCGAGCGTGGTCATCGTGTACTGCGTGACCACGCTCTCGTCGTTTTTCGCCAGCGGGACGTACTCGTAAACGGGACGCTCGGTGATCACCACGCCGGCGGCGTGGGTGCTGGCGTGGCGGGGCATGCCCTCCAGCGCGCGGGCGGTGTCGATCAGGCGGTGCAGCCGCTCGTCGCCGGCGTACATCTCCCGCAGCTGCTTTGAAAGGCGCATGGCCTCGTCCAGCGTCATACCCAGGGCGAAGGGCACCTGCTTGGCCACGGCGTCGCACTCGGCATAGCTGATGTCCAGCGCGCGCCCCGTGTCGCGGATGGCGGCGCGGGCGGCCATGGTGCCGAAGGTGACGATCTGCGCCACATGGTCGTGGCCGTATTTGCGGTTCACATAGTCGATGACCTCGCCGCGCCGGCGGACGCAGAAGTCGATGTCGATATCGGGCATGGACACGCGCTCGGGGTTCAGGAAGCGCTCGAAATAGAGGTTATATTTGATGGGGTCCACGTCCGTGATGTAAAGGCAGTAGCTGACCACGCTGCCGGCGGCGCTGCCGCGCCCCGGCCCCACGGGTATGCCCTGCCCCTTGGCGTAGCGGATGAAGTCGGAGACGATGAGGAAATAGTCCACGAAGCCCATGCGGTGGATCATGTCCAGCTCGTAGTCGAGCCGCGCGCGCACCTCGCCCGCGTCGTTGGGATAGCGGCGCGCGAAGCCCTCCGCGCAGAGCTTCTGCAGATAGGCGTAGCCGTCCGTCTCCCCCTCCGGCAGCTGGAAGCGCGGCAGGTGGTAGTGCCCGAAGACGAAGTCGTAGCTGCATTTTTTGGCGATGAGCTCCGTGTTGTCCGCCGCCTCCGGCAGTTCCGGGAAGAGCGCTCGCATCTCCTGCTCGCTCTTCAAATAGAACTCGCGCGTCTCGAAGCGCATCCGCTCCGCGTCGTTGACGGTCTTGCCCGTCTGGATGCACATCAGCACATCCTGGAAATAGGCGTCGTCCCTGTCGATATAGTGCGCATCGTTCGTCAGCGCCAGGGGGATGCCCGTCTCGCGGTGGAGGCGGATGAGCCCCGCCGCGGCCTCGTTTTCCTCCTCGATGCCGTGGCGCTGTATCTCAAGATAAAAGTCGTCCCCAAAGTGCTCGCGCAGCTCCAGCGCGCGGGCCCTGGCCGCCTCGTACTGGCCGGAGACGAGCTTCTGCGGTATCTCCCCCGCCAGGCAGCCGGAGAGGCAGACGAGCCCCTCCGCGTGCTCATAGAGCAGCGGCCAGTCGATGCGCGGCTTGACGTAAAAGCCCTCCACGAAGCCCATTGAGACGAGGTAGCTCAGGTTTCGGTAGCCCGTCTCGTCCTTGCAGAGCAGTATGAGGTGGCTGTACTGGCTGTCCACGCCGTGTTCGCGGTCGGTGCGCGACCGCGGCGCGACATAGACCTCGCAGCCGATGATGGGCTTTATCCCCTCGGCGCGGCAGGCCCTGTAAAAATTCACAGCGCCGTACATGACGCCGTGGTCGGTGATGGCGAGCGAGCTGAAGCCCAGCTCCTTCGCCCGCTTCACGAGGGGCTCTATCCGGCACTCCCCGTCGAGCAGGCTGTATTCCGTGTGCAGGTGCAGGTGGGTGAAGCCCATGGCTCACTTCCTCCCCGCGCCGGTCATGTCCACCAGCTTCTTCAGCCGGTGCCCGAGGCAGGACTTGGTCACATGCGGCTGGGAGATGGCGGAGAGCTCCGAAAGGCTGGCCTCCGGGTATTCAAGGCGCAGCTGCGCCGCCTGCTGCAGCTTTTCCGGCAGGCTGCGCAGGCCGGTGCCCTCCTCGATGCGGCGGATGGCGGCCAGCTGCTCCTGCGCGGCGGCCACGGTCTTGTCGGCGTTGGCCGTGTCGCAGTTCACCTTGCGGTTGATGTCGTTGCGCATCCCCTTCTCCACCTTGGCGGCCATCAGGCCCATGGCGGCGCGGGGCGCGCCCATGCTGGTGAGGAAGTCGGCTATGGCCTCCGACTGCTTGAAATAGGTGACGTAGGCACGGCCGCGCTGCGCCTCCCCGGGGGCGAAGCCCAGCTCCAGCATCACGGAGTAGAACTCGCGGCTGACGCTGCGGTGCGAGGTGACGATCTCCAGGTGGTAGTCCTTCTCCGGGTCCGTGATGCTGCCCCCGGAGAGGAAGGCCCCGCGCACGAAGCTCGCCTTGCAGCAGTCGTTCTCCAGCACGCCGAGGTTGATGTGCAGCGCCAGCGTGTCCGTGGCCTCCGTGCCGAAGGCCCGGAAGACGGCCTGGATCTTCTCCGGGTCGGTGATGGTAAAGCTGCGCTTCCTGGTGGCGGAGGGCGCCGGCAGCTGGTCAAAGGTGACGCCGAAGGCCCGGCGGAAAAGCCGCGGCAGGGCCTCCGCCAGCTCCGCCCCGCCGGTGATGATGCGTATCTCCTGGGCGCTGAAGGTGTTGCAGAACAGCAGTATGCCATAGCACTCCGCCAGCGCGCAGCACTTCTTTTTCGGCTCCGAGCGCAGCAGCTCGGCCTTCGCTTCCGATGAAAATGACATCTCTTTCTCCTTACGTATGCGCCGTGGCGCTTATTCGTACACCCTGGTGTGCGACTTCTCCCTGTACGCGCGCAGCAGCTCGGCCGCCAGCGCGTCCGGGTCGTGGCGGATAACGCCGTTGCGCCAGGCGGCCACGGGGGCGTAGATGAGCCCTACGCCCAGCTCCTGCACGGCCGGCACGTCCACCGCCACGGGCTCCGCGCCCTCGCGGGCGTATTTTTCCCGCACTTCCGGCGGTATCTCCCCGCTGTTGGCGAGGCACCAGTCGAAGAGCCGCCGCCCGCTGTTCGAGAAAATGGCGCCTATGTGGTCGGAGGCCGTATAGCCCTCCGTCTCCCCGTCCTGCGTCATGATGTTGAGGACATATATGCGGAAAGCGTCCGAGTTTGCGACGGCCTCGGCCACGCCGGCGCAGAGCAGGTTGGGCATGATGCTCGTATAGAGGCTGCCCGGCCCGAGGACGATCATGTCCGCCTCGCCGATGGCCTCGAGCACCTCGTCCAGCGCCTGCGGGTGCGGCGGCACCAGGCGCACGCGCTCGATGCGCTTGTCCGTTCCCTTTTTGAACTCCGCGATCAGCGACTCGCCCAGCACCTCCGTGCCGTCGTCAAAGTCCGCCGCCAGATAGACGCTCTCGTTCGTCACCGGCAGCACGCGCCCGGTGATGGCCAGCACGTCGCTCATCCTGCGCACGGCCTCGTCGAAGGTGTCCGACATACCGTTGAGCGCGGCCAGGAAGAGGTTGCCGAAGCTCTGCCCCTTGAGCACGCCCTCCGTGAAGCGGT
>DVOV01000094.1 GCA_018713375.1 Candidatus Scatomorpha stercorigallinarum
CCTTCACCAGTTCGCGGGCCTTGAGCGCGTCCGAGAGGGCGATGGCCGTATTTTCGGTGATGCCGTCCTTCCCTATCTGCAATATCGTGTCCTCCTTCGCGGCCAGGCCGCGGAGGTAGGCCCTCTGTTTACTTGTCAGCATGGCAGTACTCCTTCAGTATCCGTGCAAACTCGCGCAGCGCGCGGCCGCGGTGTGAGATAAGGTTTTTTTCCTCGTGCGTCATCTCGCCCATGGTGCGGCTCTCGCCCTCGGGGATGAACATGGCGTCGTAGCCAAAGCCGTTCTCCCCCGCCATATAGGTGGCGATGGAGCCCTCGCAGGTGCCGCGCGCGTTCAGCACGTCGCCGTTGGGGAACACGCAGCATATGGCTGAGACGAAGCGCGCCGTGCGATGTTCCTCCCCCTCGAGGTTTTTCATCAGGAAAAGCCGCCTGTCAAGGTCGCTGTCGTCGTGGTTGCCGGTGTATCTCGCGCTGTGCACGCCGGGCGCGCCGCCCAGCGCGTCCACTTCCAGGCCGGAATCGTCGCTGACGGCGGGCAGGCCCGTGGCCTTCATCGCCGCCTCCGCCTTGAGGAAGGCGTTCTCCTCAAAAGTGTCTCCCGTCTCGTCCACCTCGAAGTGGCAGCCGGCCTCGCTCTGCGGTATCACCTCGATGCCCGTACCGGCGAGTATCTCCTTGAACTCGAGCAGCTTGTTTTTATTGTTCGATGCCAGTATCAACTTCATGACAGCAGCGCCTCCGCAAAAGACTCCGGCTCAAAGGCCATCAGGTCGTCCACGCCCTCGCCGACCCCGACGAATTTCACCGGCAGGCCCATCTCCTCCGCGATCGCGAAGACTATGCCGCCCTTGGCCGTGCCGTCCAGCTTGGTGAGCACGATGCCGGTTATGTCGGCGGATTCGGAGAACTGCTTCGCCTGTATCAGGCCGTTCTGGCCGGTCGTGGCGTCCACGACCATAAGCGTTTCGACGTCCGCGTCCGGCAGCTCGCGGGAGATGATGCGCCGCATCTTGGCCAGCTCGTTCATCAGGTTGGACTTGTTGTGCAGCCGCCCGGCGGTGTCGATGATGAGTATATCCGTGCCGCGTGCCTTGGCCGCGGCGATGCCGTCGAACACCACGGAGGCGGGGTCCGAGCCCTCTCCGTGCTTGACGATGCCGCAGTGCGAGCGCTCGGCCCAGACGGTGAGCTGCTCCGCCGCCGCGGCGCGGAAGGTGTCCGCCGCCGCCAGCAGGACGTTTTTGCCCTCGGCGGTGTATCTGGCCGCCAGCTTGCCGATGGTCGTGGTCTTGCCCACGCCGTTCACGCCCACCATCAGGATGACGGAGGGCTTCGTCTCCAGCTTCAGCTCAAAGCTGCCCACGCGCAGGGCGTCCGCCAGGATCTCCACCAGCGCGGCGCGCACCTCGTCCTGCCCCAGGAGCGACTCATCGCGCACCTTTTCGCGCAGCTGCGCGACGGCCCTGGACGCCGCAGCCGCGCCGGCGTCCGCCAGTATCAGCGAGTCCTCCAGCTCCTCATAGAACTCCTCGTTCTCGCCGGTGAACTCGGCGAAGAGGCCGCCCATCTGCCGCCTGGTCTTTTCCAGGCCCTTTTTTATCTTGTCAAAAAAACCCATTATGCTTCCACTCCGTCTATCTGTTTACCGGCGGTCTCCAGGTCCAGTTCTATCACCCTGGAAACGCCCTTTTCCTGCATGGTCACGCCGTAGAGCTCGTCGGCCTCCTCCATCGTCCCCCGGCGGTGGGTGATGACGATGAACTGTGTGCGGCCGGAGATGCGCCGCATGTGCCCGGCGAAGCGCGTGACGTTCGCCTCGTCCAGCGCGGCCTCGATCTCGTCCATCACGCAGAACGGCGTGGGCCGCACCTTGATGATGGCAAAATAGAGCGCAATGGCCACGAAGGCCATCTCCCCGCCGGAGAGCAGCGTCAGCGTGGTGAGCGCCTTGCCCGGCGGCTGCACCTTGATGTCGATGTCGCAGGTGAGGACATCGCCCTCGCCCTCCATCACCAGCTCGGCCGTGCCGCCGCCGAAGAGCTCGGTGAACGTCCGCCCGAAGCTCTCGTTGATGGCGGCGAACTCGCGCGTGAAAATGGCCTTCATCTGCCCCGTCACATCGGAGATTATACCCAAAAGTTCGGCCTTTGCGCCCTCCACGTCGTCCCGCTGCGAGGCGAGGAACTCATATCGCTCGCTGACGCGCGCGTACTCGTCGATGGCGCCCAGGTTGGGGCTGCCCAGCGCGTTCATGGCCTTGCGCAGCTCGGCGATCTGCCGGTTGGCTTTTGCCGCGCTCTCGATGGGCTGCCGCACGGCCTCCGCCGCGCTGTGGCTGAGCCCATAGCCGTCCCAGAGCTTGTCCACCAGCTGTTTCTCCTCCATGTCGGCGGAGAGCTTCTTCTGCTCCAGCCGCGCGGCCGCGCGCTCGGCGTCGAGGATGGCGTTGTTCTTCTCCTGCACGGCGCGGTCCGTGCGCGTGCGCTCGCCCTCGACTTCCAGGCGCTTACCGACGGCGGCGGCGATCTCGGCTTTTATCTTCTCGATGCGCCCGCGCACGTCCGCCATGCTCTGCTCGCGCGCAGCCAGCTCGCGCTCGAAGCTCTCGCGACCAGCTTCGATGTCCGCCAGCGCGCGCTCGCGCGTCTCGCGGTCGCCGGAGAGGCCCTTCTGCAGCAGCTCCAGCTGCTCCGCCGCGGAGAGCGCGGCCCGCCGCTCGGCGGCGAGCGCCGTCTGCTCGTCTTTTATTCCCTGCAGCTCGCCGGCCGCCACGTCCAGCTCATACCGCGCGGAGGCCAGCGAACGCTTCAGCTCCTCCGCGCGCACTGACAGCTCGTCGCGCTGCCGCGCCAGGTCGCCGCGCGCGGCCTGCAACCGCTCCAGCTCGCTGCGGCGGGAGAGTATGCCCGCTTTTTTTGCCGTGCTGCCGCCGGTCATCGAGCCGCCCGTGTGGATGAGCTGCCCGTCCAGCGTGACGATGCGCGCCCTGCCGCGCGAGCGGCGGGAGATGGCGATGGCCTCCGAGAGCGTCTCCGCCACCAGCGTGCGGCCCAGCAGGTTCTCCACGACGCTGCGGTATTGCCCGTCGTAGCTCACGAGGTCCGCCGCCAGGCCCAGGCAGCCGTCGTCCTCGTCCGGTATATCGTCCAGCCGCCCGCCGCGTATCACGTCCAGCGGCAGGAAGGTGGCGCGGCCCGCGTCGCGCCGCTTGAGCAGCTCGATGGCCCTTTTGGCGTCGTTCTGCGTGTCCACCACGATGTTCTGTATGGCCGCGCCCAGCGCGGTCTCGATGGCCAGGGCGAAGCGCCCCTCCGTCCGCACCAGGTCGGCTACGGAGCCGTGCACGCCGTGCAGCGCGCCGTGGCGCGCCTCGCGGATGACCACGCGCACGGCGTTGCCGAAGCCCTCCTGTTCTTTTTCCATGTCCATCAGGATGGAGATGCGCGAATCCGTGCTGCGCAGCTCCACCAGCTGCTTCGTCAGCTCGTCGTTGGCCTCGGCGCTCTCGCGCTCGCGGTTCTCGATGCGCATCCGCCGCCCGTCGATGACGTTCTGCGCCGACTGTGCGCTCTCCGCCAGCTCGGCCAGCCGCGCGTCGATATCGCCCACGCGCGCGCGTTTTTCCTCCACCTGCGCGGCCAGCGCGGCGGCGCGCTCGGCCTGCTCGCTCATCTCCCCCGCCATGCGCTCGGCGCTCTGGCGGCTGTTTTCCATGTTCGTGCGCAGCACGGCGGCCTCCGCCTCAAGGCGCGAGAGCTCGCCCTCCGCCTCGGAGAGCCGCTTGCGCCCGGCCTCGGCCTCCACGTCCTGCTGCCTCATGCGCTCGCCCAGCGCTTCGCTGCGGCCATAGAGCGCCTCCAGCTCGCGTTTGGCGGCGGAGACGGCGTCGCGCGCCGCGGAGAGATCCGCCTCCAGCGTGTCGGACTGCCGCCGCAGGCCGTCCAGCGTGTCCATCCACAAACTGACCTCCGCCACGCGCAGCTCGTCGCGGAGGGCGAGGTACTTCTTCGCCGTTTCCGCCTGCTCTTTCAGCGGCGCCACCTGCAGTTCCAGCTCGGATATCTTGTCGTTTATGCGCAGCAGGTTCTCCTCCGTGCGCGCCAGGCGGCGCTCGGCCTCCTCCTTGCGGTAGCGGAAGCGCGAGATGCCCGCGGCCTCCTCCAGCACCTCGCGGCGCTCGTCGCTTTTGCCGCTGATGATCTCGGCGATGCGCCCCTGCCCGATGATGGAATAGCCGTCGCGGCCCATGCCGGTGTCCATCAGCAGCTCGTTCACGTCGCGCA
>DVOV01000095.1 GCA_018713375.1 Candidatus Scatomorpha stercorigallinarum
AGTTCAAAATAGTCCGCCAGGCGCGCGAGCCCCTCCGCCGGCACGGCGCAGCCGCCCAGCACGTCCAGGAAGCCCCCGCAGGCCCTAATGAGCGCGTCCGTCATAGCCTCTTTCCCCCTTACAGCGCAAAGGCGGGGCCGCCGGCCCCGCCTTTCATCCGTTTACTGTTTTGCCTGTTCGGCTTCCCACATCTTGCGCGCGCGCAGGGCGGCGCCCAGCGCGGCGGTGGACTGCGGCATGCTGACGGCGGTCACCTTCTTGCCCAGCAGCTCGGAGAAGATGTCCGTGATGGCCTCGTTGTTGGCCACGCCGCCGGAGAACACAATTGGCTCGGCGTAGGTTATCTGCGCGGAGCGGCCCATGTTGATGATGCGGCGGGCGATGGAGCGGCCCGTGCCGGCGGCGATGTCCTCGACGGGCACCTTCTGCGAGAGATAGGAAATGATCTCGCTCTCGGCGAAGATGGTGCACATGCTGCTGATGCTGCACGGCTCCTTGGACTTCTTCATCAGGTCGGAGAGCTGGTCCATCTCGATGCCCAGCAGGCGGTGCGTCAGCACCTCGAAGAAGCGGCCCGTGCCGGCGGCGCACTTGTCGTTCATCTCAAAGCGCTCGACGTTGCCCAGGTCGTCCAGGGAGATGACCTTGCTGTCCTGGCCGCCGATGTCGATGATCGTGCGCGTGCCGGGCAGCGCGTGCCAGGTACCCACGCCGTGGGCGATGATCTCCGGGATGTTGGCGTCCGCGCGCAGGAAGGACTTGCGGCCATAGCCGGTGGAGACGATGTACTTGATGTCCCCCTCGGCGACGCCCGCCTTGTCGAGGGCGATCTTGAGTATCTTCTCGCCGCTCACATTGCGGTCATACTCGGTGGGGATGTGCTCAAAGACGAGCATATTGTCATTTTCATCCGTAATGACGCATTTCGCAGTCGTGGAGCCGATATCGACTCCGGCAAACAGGTTCATCGTACTGACCTCTATCCTTTGTAGTTATTATTTGCCCTCGAGCATCTGCTCGGCGGAGGCGAGCTGATCGACGACGAAGTCGTGGTCGATATATTCCACGCCGCACTGCGGGCAGCGGAAGCCGGTGGCCTCCGGCAGGGAGAGATCCTTGAAGAAGATCTGGATATCGTCTACTTCTTCAACTTCAACATTGCACTTGCTGCACATCCAAGCCATTTCTTCCACACTCCTTATTCCTGGTTGTCCTCAGTGAGCAGGACGCGGTGGCCGTAAACGTCGAGGACCTCCACGGCGTCGCCGTCGATGCGGTACTCGGCATAGGCCGTAAAGTTGCCGATGCGCTTTTTGGCAAGGCAGCGGTCCCCATCGACGAGCTTGCCGCCCTCGCCCTCGGCATAGACGAGGATCTCGCGGACATCGTCAAGGTTCACTCCCCGTTCTTCCATGACATCGGCGACGCCTTCAGCCGGGCGGATCTCTACCGTAGTCATATCCATTGTGCCTGTCTCCTCCTTGAATGCTTCTTTATATCGTCCGCGTCAGCGCCTTTTCAGGCTGCTGACGAAGCGCTCGATCTTGTCCTTCGCCCGGGCCAGTTCCTCCGGCGAGCGGGTGTAGCTGGTCTCCAGCTGCAGTATGGGGATGTCCCGCTCGGCCAGCGACCGGGCCAGCGCGCCGTACTCCATGTCGTACACCTCGTCGTAGGCCAGCTGGTACCACACCACGCCGTCCAGCTCGTACTCCTCCACAAGCTGCAGCGCGCGGCGGAAGCGCTCCTCCCACGAGGGGATGAAATTGCCCGTCGGCAGCGTGTCCAGGTAGCGGTTGCGGGCGAAATTCTCCAGCAGGTCGCCGGAAAGCTCCACGTCCCTCTCGCTGACGCGCACGCCGTCGTCGATGATATCCGCCGACACCACGGCCCCGCTCTCGTCCAGCGCCCGCACCAGGTCATAGTCCCCGCTGACCACGGCGTGCCCCATGAGCAGCAGCCGCGGCGCGCCCTCGCCGTAAACGCCGGAAGCGCCGTCCAGCGCCTTGCTCAGCGCGGTGAGCTCCCCGGCGGCCTGGCGGTCGCCCAGCACGAAGCTCAGGTGCTGCAGCCGCATGTAGTTTTCAAAGCTGATGGGCGGGTCGCGCCGCTTGCGCAGCTCGTTGATGTGCCGGAAGGCGGCGCCGATGCGGTTGGAGTCGGCAAAATTGCGCCGCGCCTCCTCCATGTCCGGCCCGCGGCCGGTGATTCGGGCCACGCGCTCGAGCATGGCCTGAAGCGAACGCAGGTAATAGCCGAAGGCGATGTCCTTCTGCCTGTCCGGCGGCACGCCCACCTTGCAGACGTTGATGCCCCAGAACTCCAGCAGCTCGCTCAGCCGGCCCATGTGTATGTCCGTCACCGAGGTGACGACGATGTCGGCCCTGGGCGTGATCTTGTCCACGCCGAGCTTGATGCCGCCGGCCACGGCGCGCGCCAGCGGGTTCATATAGCTGAGCATGTCGTCCTGCGCGGCGTCCGCCGGGGGCAGTTCCCCGCTGCCCAGCAGGGGGAACACATTGGCTCCCGCGGCGCAGATGAGCTCCGAAGGGATGAACCGGCCGCCATATACGACCAGCGGCGTGCCGGACGCGCGCTCTTCCATCAGCTCGCGGGTCCTCTGCGCCGCCTGGCGCGACAGCGAATCCATTATTTCAAGCATGGCGCACCCCCCTCAGCCGGCCGGTCAACGGCGGAAAGCAATTTAAATATACGCTGTAAATATTGACATACATTATAATATCCCATTGTGATTTTCCTGTCAACATATTATTTTCTGCACTGCCTACTCATCCATACAGCGTTCAAGGAAAAAATCGACATACGAGCAGAATTCCTTCTCGCCGATCTCGGTGATATGGGCGGCGTTCTGGTATGACATGGAAATAATGATGCTTTCAAAAAGCGTGTAGGCGGGGTCGCCGCGCTGCCAGCCGCTCTGCGCCCCGCGCGCCCGGCGGATGAACTTGCCCAGGAAGGTATAGAACGGCCGCACCTCGGCGTCCTCGTGGAACAGCCGCCGCCCCTCGTAGAACATGAAGCCGAAAAGGCTCCTGTTGTCCTGGGCGAAGCGGAATATCTCCAGCGCCATCGTGCGGCAGAAGTCGCGTTTGCCGACGGGCGCGGGCAGGGTGCTGAGCGCGCGGTAGATACAGCCGTACATGCGGTCGAAGCCGACTATCAGCACTCGCTTTTTGATGTCGTTGAGGTTCTTGACATAGTTGTAGATAGTCATCGAGGAGACGTTCAGCTCCTTGGCGATGCGCCTGGCGGAAACGGCCCCAATGCCCTCCTGGTCGACTATGTCTACGGCCACCCGTATTATCTCTTCCTTGCCGCAAAGCGAGCGTTCCCTCGACATTTGCCTCTCCCCTCAAAAGCCGCAGCGCCGCTCATCCGGCGGAGATGCCGGATATCTTCAGGCAGCTGCATATGCTCCTTATCGTGCTCATACGGTCCATGGAGAACCTTGCGCCGTTCCAGAAATCCCCCTCAAGGTAAAAATGCGGTATGCCCGTGCGCTCCTCGGCCTCGCGGATCATGGTCTTTTCCAGCGCGCCGATCCAGCGGTCGAAAGCGAAGAAGCCATAGAGGGCCCCGTCCACGGGGTATTTCGTGAGCTGCTCGCAGGTCATGCGCACCTCGTCGAGCATGTTCACGTTGTTCGGCGCTTCCAGGCACATGCTGGCCGCGGAGAGATAGGCGTCCCGTCCCGGGCGCACGCACTTGACGAGCTGCCCGGCGCTGGGGAACATGCGCCCCAGCGTGAGGTTGACGCCGTTGTCGCGGAAGGCCTTCTCTATCCAGGGCACGTTCAGCGGGCTGAAGTGGCAGGCCAGCTTGGGCGCGCCCTTGGGCAGCACGCCCTTCCCCTCGGCGATGCGCCGCTCGACATCGCGTATGGCGGTGTCCAGCGCGTCGTTGAGATAGCCGTGCCCGGTGTCGAAGCAGCACTCAAGGCAGATGGTGAAGAGCGCCAGGTCGTTGCCCATCATCGGCATCGGGTCGGCGTTCATCACCAGGTCGGTGAGCTTTTCCAGGCGGGACATATAGTCGAGCTGCTCCTGCAGCGCCCGGCGCAGGTCGGCGTCCGTCACGTCCACGCCCGTGCGCTGCGAGGCCTGCCTCTGCGAGCAGCGCATCTCCTCAGCCATATAGGCCACGCGCTCGTCGTCCTCGCTCTCGTCCATGCCGAGCGGGGCGTCGTGAGGGATGATGGTGAGGACGTTGTCCCACTCCCTCCCCTCCAGGCGGGCGAGCATCTCGTCGGTCTTGGGCGCTTCGTCGCACTGCAAGCCCCAGTTCCAGATGACCGTCGGGGCGGGGAACATCTTTTTGAGCTCCGAGTCCGCGCGCAGGCAGTTGAGCGCGCAGTGCTGGCAGGCCGGGTCCATGCCGGAGCCCGTCGTCTGCATGTCCAGCTCGCGCCCGAAAAAGGCCGTCCACACCGTGGCCACGATGAAATAGGGGTAGAACACATGCACCCGGCCCTTCCCCGCCACGCGGTTGGCGTCCACGCAGACGGCGGAGGACGGCATCGTGGCGTAGATGACGGCGTCGCCGGCCGCCAGGTAGTCGGCCGTGCGCGCCAGGGCGGCCGCCTCGCGGATGACGGCGGCGATGCACTTGCGCGTCCCCTCCAGGGACATGTCCCAGTACTGCGGCAGCCACTCGTCCACCGCGAAGTCCACGTCGGCGTCCGAAAGGCGCAGGAACTCCGCGGCGTTCATCCACTCCGGGAGGAACGCCTCCAGCTCCGCGCCCTGCCAGCCGAGCAGCTCCAGGAACCTTCTGTGCGCAGTTTCAGCCATTGCCCGCCTCCTTATCCATTCCACAGGCCTCGCAGGCCCTGTCCACGGCGGCCGAGATGCGGCGCACGTCGCGCAGGTAAGCGCGCAGGGTGCGCTGCCAGTTTTGCAGGCAGCGGGCGCCGGCGGGCGTGATGGAAAACACGCGCCGCGGCCGCCCGTCGCGCTCCGCGTGCCAGTCCGAGCTGAGCTTGCCCGCGGATTCCAGCTTTTTCAGCGCGCGGTAAAAGCCCGTAACGTCCGCCCCGTCGGCCAGGTGCCGGCGTTCCAGCTCGCGCAGCAGCTCCAGGCCGTATGCCGGCCCCTCGCTGAGCACGGCCAGTATGGCCGGCTGCAAAAGTTTGTCCAGATAGTCCCCCTTGCAGGGGCATTTTTCAGCCATGGCGCACCTCCTGAGAGCGCTTTGCCGGGAAAAACACGCAGTCCCGGCCCAGGCATTCACTGTTCCGCGCGTAAAACGGGCACTCCAGACCCCCGCGCGCGGCGACGGGCACGCCCAGCGTATCGCGCAGCCACGCGGACGCCGCCGCCAGCACGGCGAAGGTCGTGCGCTTGCAGCAGCGCGGCCCGCGCGTGCAGCTCGCGGCGATGGCCGATTGCGTGCGCCCCGTGAGCTCGTTCACCTGCTGCCAGCTCGCGCCGGATAAGTGGCCGGCGCCGAGCATCTCGCTGGCGCAGGCGCCGGCGGCCATGGAATCGCCGCAGACGCCGTAATACCCGCAGACGGCGGGCGGTATCTTCGCGCAGCGGGCCAGCAGCCGCTCCAGATGCGCGGCCTTGTCCTCGCCGAGCGCGTTGCACCAGGCCGCGCAGAGGCAGGCGGCCGTCAGGTAGTGGTGCTCGGGCCCGTGCGTGCGCACCACGCCGGCATCCATCATCGCGATGGCGAGGGCAACGGCGTCCGTGCCCTCATGGGATACGCAGCGGCGGCGTATCTCCTCATGTGCGGCGGCGACGGAGAACATCACCCGCCCTCCGCCGGGAAGAAGGGGCAGCGCCCGCCCAGGCACTCGCGGTTCTGCGGGTAATACTCGCACCTGGGCTGGCTCACGGGCATGTCCACGCCGAAGCGCTCGCGCGTATACCTAGCGGCCTCGGCGATGGCGATGCGCCCTGTGCGCTTGCAGCAGCGGGGGCCGCCGACCTTCGTCATGGCCTCCAGCGCGCGGGCCGTCATCACCTGCGGGTCGCTCCACACGTCCCCGGTGAGGGGGGTGGCGTCCGTGAGGATGCTGACATAGATGCCAGCGCCCGCCGCCGCGCCGCAGACGCCGAGGAAACCGCAGGCCCCGCCGGGGACCTTCTTGCCGCGGGTCCAGGCCTCGCGTATGCACTCGCCCGGCTCGTCCAGCGCCCCGCCGCAGTTGCGGTAGGCCGCCAGCAGGACGCAGGGGACGATGGCGTGGTGCTCGGGGCCGTGCATGTGCACGCCCGGCAGGGCGCAGGTCTCCAGGAAGAGCTTCACCGGGTCGCGCTCCGCGCTCTGCTCCAGGTGGGCGATGACGGCCGCCCCGCCGCCGGCGTGGCAGTCGTCGCAGACGAAGTGCCCGTCCTCACAGACGGCGTCCGAGGGCAGCACGCGGTGGCAGATGGCGCACTCGCGCATCACGGTCTCCGTGGAATATATGAGCGGCTTGCCGCAGATGACGCAGTTGTTTGCGTGGCCGTCGCAGCAGCAGCAATTTTCAAAACTGTTCATGGAAGCTCCTTTGCGCTCACTCCCGCCATTTGACGGCCCGGGCCTGGACCTTCCCGACCAGGGCGTTGAGCACCGTCACCACCAGGCCGATGCAGACGATGCCGGCCACGGCGTGAGTGTAGTTGGCGTAGGTGATGCTGTTCTGAATATAATAGCCCATGCCGTGCGTGGCGCCCATCAGCTCGGCGAAGTTGAGCATCAGCAGCGAAGTGGTGACGCTCACGCGCAGCCCGGAGATGATCCCCGGCAGGATATATGGCAGCAGCACGCGGAAGAGCATGGTGCCGTCCCCCAGGTCGAGCATTTTGGCGCTGTCCAGTATGCGCCGGTCCATGCCGGCCACACGGTTGATGGTGGTGAGCAGGGCGGGCCAGAAAACGCCCAGCACGATGACCGCCGCGGAGGCGCTGCGGAAGGAGGGCATGATGGCCACCAGATAGGGCGAGAACACCACCGGCGGAATGGGCGCGAGGACATTGGCGATGGGGTAGACGAAGTCCCGCAGGCGCCCGTACCAGCCCGCGGCCAGGCCGCAGACGATGGCGGCGGCCATGCCGATGGCAAACCCCGTCACCAGCAGCTGCAGGGAGTAGAGGATGTTGAGCGCGAGCACGTCCCATTGCTCGCGGAAGGTGTCGAACACGTTCTCCGGCTCCGGCACCAGTACCGGGTGGGCGGCGCCGGTGACGGAGGTGAAGATCTCCCAGGCGATGAGCAGCAGCCATACAAATGATATTATATCACAAAGCCCGCTGGCATTGGTACCTTTTCTTTGCCTCCTGCGCAGGAAATATACGAACAGCAGTTCGATGACGGCCATCGCCGCCAGCAGCGCCCAGGGCTCGGCCACCCCGCTGCGCTGTTTGGGCGCGAAGAGCACGATGCCGGCCAGCACTAGCGGCAGGATATGTATCAGCGCCAGGCGGCGCTTCAGCTTTGCTCTCATTTTTCCACCTCCCCGCCCATCAGCGCGAGCAGCCTCTCCCGGGCGGCGGCGAACTCCGCCGTCTTCGTCACCGCGGAGCCGCAGCGCGGGCGCGGGAACTCCACGGCCAGCTCGCCGGCCACGGCCCGCGGGCGCATGCAGATGACGCGCCCGGAGAGCAGCAGCGCCTCGTTGATGTCGTGCGTGACGAAAATGACGGTCTTGCGCTCGCCAGGCGCGTTCTCCCACACGCGCTCGATGAGCCGCTGCAGCTGGGCGCGGGTCTGCACATCGAGGGCGCTGAAGGGCTCGTCGAGCAGCAGCGTGCCCGCGTCCACGGCCAGCGCGCGGGCGATGGCCGCCCGCTGGGCCATGCCGCCGCTGAGCTGATAGGGATAGAGCCCCGCCGCGTCGGCGAGCTCCACCGTTTGCAGCAGCGCGTCTGCGCGCTCGGCGCTCTCCGCGCGCGAGAGGCCCCTGTGCGTCTGCCTCATGGCGAAAATAACGTTGCCGCGCACCGTCTGCCAGGGGAACAGCCCCCCTGTCTGGAACACGATCATGCGCCCGCGCCCGGGCACGGAGGCCGGCTCGCCGCCGATGGTGACGCTGCCGGAGCCCGGCTCCTCCAGCCCGGCCAGCAGCCGCAGCAGCGTGCTCTTGCCGCAGCCTGACCTGCCCACGGCGGAGAGGAACTCCCCGCCGTGGACAGAAAAGCTCACGTGCTCGAGCGCCTTCACCTCCCCGGCGGGGCCGGGGTAGGCGAAGCTGAGGTCATTGAGCTCGATATACGCCATCAGCTGTTGTGTCCCGCGAAATACTCGCTCAGGTCCTGCCAGAGGGCGTTGTCCGGCTCGCGCTCCATCAGGCGCTCAAGGGCCGTGGAGTAGACGTCCGTCACCACGTACTGGTCCCAATCGACGCCGGTGTCCTCCACCTCGCCGATGTTCACCATCGCCTGGTAAAACTCGACGCAGGCGTCCTTGTCCGGGTCAAGGCTGACGCGCATGACGGGCGTGTAGCCCTCCGTGCCGTAGAGCTGGGCCTGCAGGAAGTCGCGATCCTCGCCGGAGTAGTCCTCCAGTATATCCAGCGTCTCCTCCATGTTGTTCAGGTAGTACTCATAGCCGCGCAGGTTGGCGATCTCAAAGCGCACCAGCGCCTCGAAATTTTCCTCATAGGTGGCCTCGTTGCAGGCCTGGCGGCAGCAGGGATAGGGGTCCACGAACTGCTTGACGGTGCCCACCAGGGCCGCGCCGTACTGGTCGGCGTAATAGCCGAGGCAGGAGTTGGTGATGCAGTAGTCATATTCGCCCTTCACGCAGCCCTCAATGGCGGGGATGGCGTCGTTGACATAGACGAAGGTGATGTCCGCGCCCTCGCCCGGGGCGCCGAAGGTATAGCCCTGCTCCATGATGTAGTTTTTCAGCACCATCTGGCCGGTCTCCGGCATCTGGCAGGCGATGGTCTTGCCCAGCAGGTCCTCCAGGCCGGTGATCTCCGGCGTGCCGGCCGCGGCCATGATCTCGCTGCCCTCGCCGACGGTGCCGCCGAACACGCGCAGCGTGGTGGTGCCCTGGGCGATAAAGGTGGCGGCAGCCGTGCTGGAGAAGAGGTAGACGTCGAGATCGCCAGTGGAGACGGCCATATAGGCGTCGTTCATGCTGGAGACCTTCTCAAAATCGATCTCCACGCCCTCCTCGTCGAAGTAGCCGAGGGCGTCGGCCACCAGGACGCCGACCGGCTTCACGGCCGTGCCGAGCAGGCCAACGGTCAGCGGGGCCACTTCCGCGTCCTCCGCCGGGGCCCCGCTCTCCGCGGCCGGCTCTTCGGACACGGCGGCGGGCTCTTCGCTCTCCGCGGCCGGGGCCTCGCCGCAGGCGGCGAGCGCCAGGGCCATGCACGCTGCGAGCAGCAGCGCCAGGAACTTGCTGAACTTTTTTATTTTGTTTTCCTCCTTGTTTTTTATGTCAAAAATTTTGGGAGAACGTATCAATAGCGCGACGCGCGGCCGCCGTTGCCCCTGCCCTCGTCCATCATGCCGAAGTTCTCGAGGAAGAAGGTGCGGGCCTTGAGGGCGTATTTCTCCGCCACGGCGTCGAGGGCCTCGTCCACCACGGCGGCCATATCCTCGGCCCGGGCGGCGGCGCGGGCGTTGATTATCACGGAGATGGCGGCGTACCCCTTCGCCAGGGCGTGGTCGCAGACGACGTCGTAGTCGATGCCGATGAGGCTGGCCTTGAAATAGTCCCCGCCCTCGCCGGAGGCGAACATCTTCAGGTGCGGGACGTTGCCGCCCTTTTCCCTCAGCCCGGCGCGGATGGCCTCGAAGAGGTCCATGAGCACGGCGTTGAAGTCGGTGTTCTTGTCCTCGCGCTGCTCGAACCAGACGCGGCGGTTGTACCAGCTGAGCATGCGCTCGGCGGCCATGAAGGCCTCGCTGCCGTAGCCTATCTCGCGGTGCTCGGCGGCGGAGGTGTGGGTCATGATGTAGTCCACCACGGCGTCCACGCCCTCGCCGGTCCTGGCGGACATGGCAAAGAGCGGCGTTTCCGGGTGCAGGGTACCGATGAGCTCCAGGCACTTCGCCTTATGGGCAGCGTCGATGGTGTCTGTCTTGTTGAGGACGATCACGTCGGCCTCCGCCATCTGCGCGTCGAGCAGGAAGCGCATCTCCGCGGGCAGGTTGATGTCGTTGCCTTTGTCCATCAGCATCTTCAGCCGCTCGGGATCGACGATGCACATGAAGGGCATCAGCTCAAACTCGTCGCCCTCCTTCTCCTTCGTCTGTAAATACACATGGTCGAGCGCGCCGATGCCGCAGCCGGGGATGTCGGAGAAGATGACCGTGGCCCCGCCGTCTATCAGCTGGTGCAGCTTGTCGATGAGGTTCTCGTGCTGGTAGCAGATGCAGTTGCCGGCGATGGAGGTGGTGAGCACGCCGCTCTCGGCGGTGAAGTCCGCGTCCACGATGTTGCCCGCGCCCAGGTCGTTGGCGAGGATGGCCGCCTTGCCGTATCTCGCGTTGATGCTGCGCGCGAAAGCCAGCATGCTCGTCGTCTTGCCCGCGCCGAGGAAGCCGCTGGTCACCATGTACTTTGTTTTCTGCATATCTTTCTCCTTTCCCACGTCCCGTCAGGACGTGCTCCATTATTGGACTTGGTCTAATATATCGCCCGCGTAAAAGCCGGCGTTTGCCGGCTTTTACGGCCAGATGCGGGAAAATACCTCCGCAATGGGTGCGTTTATGACCAGCGCCGCCCGCTCATCGTAGGGCGTGGGCTCGTCGTTGACGATGACGAGCTTCCCCTTATAGCGGTCGAGCAGGCGCGGCGCGCTGCTCACTTTGAGCGAGGTGCCGCCGGCTATCAGCAGGTCGGAGCGGTTTATCTCGCGTATGGCGGCCATGGCGAGCTTCATGTCCGGCACCTCGCCGAAGAGCAGGATGCCGGGGCGGATAATGCCGCCGCAAACGTCGCAGCGCGGCACGCCGGCGCAGTCCGCCACCACCTCCGGCGGGAAGCGCTTGCCGCAGCCGGGGCAGGTGTTGATATACACGTTGCCGTGGATGTCGATGACGTTTTTGCTCCCCGCGCGCTGGTGGAGGTTGTCCGCGTTCTGCGTAATGATGCACTTGATAAGCCCGGCACTCTCCATCTCCGCGAGCGCGTAGTGGACGCTGTTGGGCGGCGCGGCGAGGTTCAGGAGCTTCGTGCGGTAGAAGTCGAAGAACTCCTCCGGGTGCTCCTCATAGAATCCGGGCGTCAGCATCTCCTCCGGCGAGGCGCTGTATTCGCTGGGCCGGTTGTAGAGCCCGCGCGCCTGGCTGCGGAAGTCCACCAGGCCGCTGTCGGTGGAGACGCCCGCGCCGCCGAAAAAAACGGCGTAACGGGCCTCCGCGAGCATTTTACGCAGCTCGCGGCATTTGCCCTGCGTTATTTCATCCATGTATAAGTTCAACCGCGGATAACGGCGTTGAGCGCGCCCACGAGCTCGTCGGGGTCGGCGTGGATGTCCGCCGCCAGCTGGTCCATGGTCCACATAACGGTGTCCTCGTTCACGCAGCAAAGCCCCATGCTCATCAGCGTGCCATAGATCTGCGGGAAAAATTCCAGCGCCTGGCCCACGGTGGTGCTGCGGTCAATGCCCATTTTCCTCACGGTCATACCTCCTCAGTTTGTGTAGAGCCGCCTGCCGTCCTCTGCCGTGAGGTGGAAGGCGCAGAATGGGATGACCTCGCAGTTGCTGTTGATGATGTGCACACAGCAGCCGTGGAGCCGCCCCAGGTCGATGTTCCAGACGTCCTGGAAGCCCATGCCGGAGATGCAGAAGGAGTGCGTCAGCGTGCGCTCGGCGAAGCGCAGCAGCGGCGTGTCCATCTTTTTTTCCGGCTGGAAACGCCAGCGCTTGTCCGTATATCTGTTGGTCTTTTCCACGAAGTCGGTCTGCTCCGTGTCCGCGCGGTTCTGGTCGAAGCGGCTGGTGGCGATGAGCTTCCCGTCCCCGTCAAGGTAATAGGTGCTGGAAAAGTCGCAGTGCGGGTCGAACTGCTTGCGCGGCACGAAGTGCTCCATCTCCACCTCCGGGCACTGCTCGCAGAGGGCGTGCAGCACGTCGCTGAGGCCGCAGCGGCTCTCGTCCGGCGGCACCTCGCCCGGGAAGCGGCCGAAGTAGCTCACCGGCTGGAAGTGCACGCCCTTGATGGTGGGTATGTGCGCGCGCGCGAACTCGATGATCTCGCCCAGGCGGTGCAGGTTGACGCCGGGGATGACGACGGGCACGAGCAGGATGCCGACGCCGAGCTTTTCGCAGTTTTCAATGGCCCGCAGCTTGATGTCGAGCATGTCCCGCGTGCGTATCTGGCGGTAGATGGCGTCGTCGAGGCCGTCGAACTGCAGATAGATGAGGTCGAGCCCCGCGTCCTTCAGCGCGCGCAGGTACTCGATGTCGTCCGCTATGCGGATGCCGTTGGTGTTCACCTGCAGATGCACCACGCCCATGTCCTTGCCGAGCTTTACGATCTCCGGCAGGTCGTCGCGCACCGTGGGCTCGCCGCCGGAGAGCTGCACGCTGCAAAAGCGGTTGGATCTAAGCGCCGCGGCGTACATGCGGCCGATGTGCTCAAGGTCCGGCTCGAACTTCTCCGCGTTCGCGTCCGCGAAGCAGACGGCGCAGTTCATGTTGCAGCGGTAGGTTATCTCCAGTATGCTCGTGCAGGTGCCGCTGCGGTGCTCGTCGCAGAGGCCGCAGTCATAGGGGCAGCCGAGCTTTTCCGGCTTCCCCCTGTCCTTCGCCGGGGCGTGGACGCCCTGGCGCATCCAGCGCTCGTACATGTCCGCGTCGCGCCAGAAGAGGACCTTGAACTCCCCGTGTTCCGGGCAGGCCTTTATCATATACGCCTTGCCGTCTATGCGCTCGTAGCGGGCGGGTATCTTCTTCAGGCAGATGGGGCAGAGGCTCTCCGTCTCGTGCAGGATGTCAGCCATTTTCTTCCCTCGCAAGTATGCGCTTCTTCTCGTAGCAGACCTCCCTCAGCGCGCCGCAGGGGAGGAGCTTTATTTCGACCTCCGGCGCGCCGGCCATGAAGGGCAGGGCCATGATGCGCGCCTTGAGCGTTCCGGTATCGAAGGTGCCCTCGTCCAGGCACTCCACGTCGAGGCTGATGCGCCCGCCGTCGAGGAAGATACGGTAGTCGAGCAGGCCGTCCGTGGAAAAGAGCAGCTCGTCGAAGAGCGCGGGGTAGATGTAGTGGCCGTTATACTGCGTGGCGCCCTCCTTGCGGCGGCGGATGTGGCCGAGCACGGCGAGATGGCTGCCGCAGACGCTCTTTTGCATGACGGCGATATCGCCCGTGCGGTAGCGTATGAGCGGCATGCAGTCGCGGGCGATGTTCGTCAGCACGACCTCGCCCTCCTCCCCCTCCGGCAGCGGCCCGCCGGTCTCCGGGTCCACGACCTCCACCCAGTGGTCGAGCTCGTCGTAGTGGTAGCCGGGGCAGGTGTCGCAGTCAACGGCCAGGCCCCAGCCGCTCTCGGTGAGGCCGTAGTGCGTGCTCACGCGGCAGCCCCAGGCAGAGTGCAGATAGTCTATCATGCTCTGTGGTATGTTGCTCATGGTGATGAAGATGCACTTCATGCCCACGGCGCGCAGGTCGTGCTGCTGCGCGAGTATCTTCGTCGCGCGGTAGATGGTGATGGCGTCGCCGAACCAGACGTTGACGCCGCGCTCGGTCGTGGCCTTCCAGATGTCGTCCGTGTTGTCCTGCAGATCCGCCGCCCAGCTCTCGATGCCGTAGGCCGTGCAGCTGGCGGCGAGGATGCCGCCGATACCGCGGCCCTGCGAGTTCTGCAGAAACACCAGCACGCGCCCCTCGCCGCGATCAACGACCGTGTTCATGCCGCGCGGGAGAAAGTCGAATATCTTCTGGATGTCGGCCTTGGAGAAAAAGATGCGCTTCTTGGTGCCCGTGGAGCCGGAGGAGTAGAAGGTCACCGGCTTTTCCACATCCCCCTGCGAGGTGCACATCAGGCTGTAGCTGGTGCCGGAGAGGTCGCGGGGGAAGGTAAAGGGCAGCTTCGCTATGTCCGCGAGGGTGTGCAGGTCGTCCTCGGTGACGCCGGCGGACTCAAAGAGCCGCCTGTAGAAGGGGCTCTTCGTGCGCACGCGATGCACGGTACGCTTGAGCTGGAAGAGGCGGTATTCGTCAAACAGCGCGTCGTCCACCACGGAAAAATCGCTGCGCCCGGACTGCGCCCTGAACTCGTCGTCGCCCTCTATCCTCATCCGGCAGAGGCCGTAAAGCCCTTCCTGTAAACTTATGCTCATGATATCACCCTATCCCCGGGAAGAGCTTTTCGCCGCGCACGCTGCTGAGATATTTGCTGCACAGCGGTATCAGCCTCCCGTCTTTCTGTATTATCTGTATGGAGCAGCGCCTCACGCGCAGCAGGTCGATGTTCCAGGCGTCCTGGAAGGCCATGCCGCCGATGGTCAGCATCCGGCGGCCGCTGGGCGTCCAGGAGAGGGCCAGGTTCTTCCTCACGCGGTGGACGGCGTCCGCTTCCGCCTGCCGGGGGGCAAAGCGCGTGAGCGGTCTCAGCGCGCCGTTTTTGTCCTGCACATAGGCGGCGTTGAAGGAGCACTGCGCGTGGTCGTAGGCGCCGGGGCCGAAGTCACGCTCCGACACGTCCGGGCACTGCGCGGCCACCCGGCGTATCACGTCCGGGATGGTGATGCGCCGTATTTTGTCCGGCGGATAGACGCCGAAATAGCTGATGGGCTGGAAGTAGACGCCCTTCACGGCCGGCATGTGCGCCTTCGCGTACTCCACGATGGCCCCCAGGTCGCCGTCGTTCTCGCCCGGTATCACGCAGCAGACCAGCACGACGGCGAGGCCGGCCGCGGCGGCGTTCTCCACGGCGCGGAGCTTCGTCTCAAGCATGGGCCTGCCGTACTTTGCGTAATAGGGCTGCTCGTGCATGGCGTCAAAGCCCAGATAGGCGGTGGTGACACCGTTTTCGCGCAGCTCTCGGCAAAACTCCGCGCTCTCCGCCAGCTTGATGCCGTTGGTGTTGAGCTGTATGAGCCCGAAACCCAGGTCCCGTGCCAGCCGGGCGAGCTCCATGATGTCGCCCCTCACGGTCGGCTCGCCGCCGCACAACTCCACAGCCGCGTCCTCGCCCGCAGCTTCACGGTAATGGCGCAGCAGCCGCTCACATTCGGCGAGATCCGGCTGGTGCAGCGCCTCGTGTGTGTCGCGCGTGAAGCACACGGGGCAGCCCATGTTGCAGCGGCTGGTGGTCATCAGCGCCGCCGTGGCGGGCAGGGAGGCCGCCGCATCCGCGAAGGACGCCCCCGCGAGGGCGCGCTCCACCTCTTCCTCCGTCTGCGGCAGCGCGGCGGTATCTATGCCGCCGGCGGAGAGCCAGCGGAGATAGCCCTCGGCCGTGTCCGCCCAGACGAGCGTGGAGAACTCCCCGTGCTCCGGGCAGCGCTTGTCCATGTATATCCCGTCCGGGCGCGCGGCGATGTCCGCGTATATCTCCCTCAGGCAGACGGGACAGACGCTTTTCGTCTTGTAAATGAGCCTTGTTTCCATATTCATACCTTTTTGAAGAGCATCTGGCAGTAGGTAAGGCGCGCGTGGGCGAAAAAGTCCGCCACATAGCCGTCTTTCCCGAAGGCCGCGACGATGTAGCGCCCCGCCTCCGCCGGAGGCACGCCGAAGGCCCGTCCCAGGCTCATGGCGATGCCGATGTACTCCCCATATTCCTCTTTTTCATAGGCGCAGGCGAATCCGGCGCCCTCGAAAATGGCGCGGTAGCGCGCCATGCTCTGCACGCCGTCCAGGCAGGGTATGCCGGGCCGGCCGCGCCCTTCGCCGTCCCCGGCGAGGGCGAAATCACAGAGCAGCACGCTCCCGCCGCGCCGCAGCACGCGGGCATACTCCCCGGCGGCCGCCTCCTTGCCGGGGATGACGGAGAAGGCCGCTTCGCTTATTATACCGCAAAAGCCGCCGCTTGCCAACGGCAGGGCGCGCGCGTCCGCGCAGATGATGCGCGCGCCCGGCGCGCGCCGGGCGGCCGCGCCGGCGGCCGCCGCGTCGATGTCCACGGCGGTGAGGTGCGTGTAGCCGCGCGAGAGCAGATGGGCCGTGCCCTCGCCGGTGGCGCATCCCACCTCCAGCAGCGGCGCGTCCGCCGCCCAGCCGGCGATGCCCAGCCCCCTGTCCAGCAGCCGGAAGCGGCCCTTGCGGGCCACGAAGGCCTCCCGCAGTTCCATGCGCGCCCCCCCTTTCCACGCACAGAGCCCCCCGGAACGAGCCGGGGGGCTCCCGATCGCATTTTTTATCTCAGCCCTTGTCGAAGGAAAGGCCCACAGCGCGCTTGCAGGTCTCGAGTATCATCTCGGTGACCGTCGGGTGCGGGTGCATGGAGTTGTACACCTGCTCCAGCGTGAGGCCGTTCTCCACGGCGACGGTGAACTCGGCGATCAGGTCGCAGGCCTCGTGGCCGAAGATCTGCGCGCCGATGATGACATGGTCATCCATGCGGGCCACGACCTTCATCACGCCCTCGGTCTTGCCGATGGCCATGGCCTTCTCGTTGGAGGAGAAGGGCAGGCTGCCGCTGATGACCTCGATGCCGCGCTCTTCCGCGTCGGCCACCGTCAGGCCCACCATGGCGATCTCCGGCTCCATGAACATGGTGGCCGGGATGGCGTCGTAGTTGATGTAGTAGTCATTGCCGGCGATGGTCTCGGCGATCACCAGGCCCTGGCGCTGCGCCTTGTCGGAAAGCTGGGTGCCCTCCGTGATGTCGCCCGCGGCGAAAATGTTGGGCACGCTGGTGCGCATGTGCTCGTCGGTGACGATCTGCCCGTTCTTTTCCATCTTCACGCCGACTTCCTCAAGGCCCATGCCGCGGGTGTTCAGCGTGCGGCCGATGGCCACCAGCACCTCGTCGGAGAAGAGCTCCTCGCCGTTGGCGAGCGTGCTCTTCACCTTGCCGTCCGGCTGTACCTCGACGGCGGCGATGCCGCTGCCGCACTTCACCTTGACGCCGCGCTTCTCCAGCGAAGCCTTGACGGCGTCCGTGATCTCCGTGTCGTGCAGTGCGGGCACCAGGTTCGGCATCATCTCCACGATGGTCACGTCCACGCCGTAGATGCTGTAGATGTGGCCGTACTCGAGGCCGATGGCGCCGGAGCCGATTATCACGATGCTGCCGGGCAGCGGGCGCGAGAAGTCCATGATCTCGTTGGAGGTGATGATCTTCTCGTGGTCAACGTGGAAAGCGGGTATCTCCGCCGGCTCGCTGCCCACGGCGATGACGATGTTCTCCGCGGTGACGGTCTTTTTCGTCTTGCCGTTGTCCACCTCGATGGTGTGCGCGTCCAGCAGCCTGGCGCGGCCCTTGATGACGGTGATGCCGCGGGCCTTTTTCCAGAGCATGGCCTCCAGGCCGAAGCCGAGGCCGTTGATGACCTGGTTCTTGCGCTTGTCGATGGCCTTGAAATCCACGGTGACGGCGCTCATGTCAACATTGATGCCAAAGGCGGCCGCTTCCTTGATGGAGGCGTAGAGGTTGGCGGAGGCCATCAGCGCCTTGGTGGGGATGCACCCGCGGTTGACGCAGGTGCCGCCGGAGCCGTTGCGCGTCCTTGCCTCGATAAGCGCCACCTTCTTGCCGCGGTCGGCGCAGCGCATGGCCGAAGCGGACCCGCCCGGGCCGCCGCCTATGCATACTACATCGTAATCGTACATAACAGCTTTCCTTTCAAAACAACTGAGATCGTACCGCTATCAGGCCTTCTTGCTGTCCGCAGCGCCCTTGATGAGCATCGCCACGCCCAGCACCGCGCCCACGGCGGCAGCCACATAGAAGCTGGCGACGTTGGTCATGCCCTCAGCGCCCACAGCGGCGGAGATGGGGTTGACGATATACGGGCTGCAGAACTGGCCGAAGTTCTGGATGCAGGTGGCGATGGACAGCGCCATGCCCACGGACGCGGGCGGCACGGAAGCGCCGACGTTCAGGAACACGTTCGGCATAACGATGCTCATGCCCAGGCCGAGGATCAGGCAGCCGATATAGAACACGATGATGCTCGGGGCAAAGGCCATCACCACATAGGAAGCGGCCATCAGCAGGAAGCCGACGCCCATGGTGTAGCTCTTCAGGGCCTGGGCCAGCTTGCCGTAGACAAGGCCCATGAGGATGCCGCCGACGCAGAAGAAGGCCATGCCGGTACCGGACGCGGCGGAGTCGCCGATGCCCTTTTCCACCAGCAGGTAGGCGTTGCCGTTGGAGTAGATCTGGCCCGTGCAGAACACGAAGAAGGCGACGACCATCCAGACCCACATCTTGCCGGTGAGCTTGCCTTTTTCAGCCGGGGCGCCGGAGGTCTTGGCCTCCGCCACGGGCTTGACGTTGGGCAGGCACACGAGGACGCACACCAGGGTGATGACGCCGATCAGGTGGACATAGAATACGCCGTTCCAGCTGGCGGTGGCCAGCCAGCCGCCGACGAACACCATCACGGCGCAGCCGAACATCTGGAAGGCCTGCAGGTTGCCCTGCACCTTGTCGCGCTCGGCGCCTTCAAAGTTCTCCGCCACCAGGGCGGTGCTGACGACCTGCAGGATGCCCACGCCGGCGCCGAACACGCCGCGCAGCACCTGGATGGCGAAGAAGGAATCGCTGAACGCGGGGCCCACGCCGCCGATCAGGAAGAGCACCACGCCGATCAGGCTCAGCAGCTTTTTGCTCATCACTTTCATCAGCGCGCCCACAGCCAGCGTCACCGGGATGATGACGATGCAGGGGATGGTGATCAGGCTCTGGACCTTGGTCTGGTCCAGGTCCGGGAAGTTCGCGCCAATAACGCTGAGCGAGCTGGCGATGCCGACCACGCCCATCATCAGGATGGCCACGGTGTAGATACCTATCTGGATCTTACCTTTAGACTTTAACATAATAGCAGCTCCCATATAAATGTCGTTTTAGTGAGCTATTCGCAGCTGGCACTGCGGGCATAATTTACGACGTACACTTTACCGGCATTGTTAATATATTATCTTCTTTCAAGCCTGTCAAGAGCCACCCT
>DVOV01000096.1 GCA_018713375.1 Candidatus Scatomorpha stercorigallinarum
CGCCGGAGAGCGTCACGCCGCGCTCGCCGACCATGGTGCCGTAGCCGTCGGCGAACTCGCTGATGGCCTCGTCCACGCAGGCGATGCCCGCCGCGCGGCGTATTTCGGCCTCCTCCGCGCCCGGCCGGGCGGCGGAGATGTTCTCCGCTATCGTGCGGGAGAAGAGGAAGGGCTCCTGCAGCACGAGCCCGATATTCCGGCGCAGGTAGGAGCGGTCAATGTCGCGTATGTCCACGCCGCCGACGCTTATCTCCCCCTGTCCCTCGCCGAGGTCGTAGAGCCGGTCGAGCAGGTGGACGAGGGTGCTCTTCCCGCTGCCGGTGCCGCCGAGGATGGCGAAGGTGGAGCCGGCGGGGACGGTAAAGCTCACGTCGTGCAGCACCTCGCTGCCCTCGTAGCCAAAGGTGACGTGCTTGAACTCAATGTCGCCCGTCATCGGCGGGGTGAGCTCCTGCCCCGTGGCGCCCTCGGGCTCGGAGTTGAGTATGTAGCCCACGCGGTCTATCGACACGCCGGCCTTGCTCATCTCCGCGAGGACGCGCCCGAGGCTCCTTATCGGCCAGGCGAGGGAGGAGGAGTAGCTGACAAAGACGAGGAAGCTGCCGAGAGTCAGGCCGCCGTTCACGGCTTCCACCACGCCGGCGATGATGGTGACGAACACCTGCGAGCTGGTGAGCAGCGTGCCGGAGGCCCAGAAGAGGCTGAGCACCCGCCCGAGCCTGATCCACAGCTGCGAAAAGCCGTCGTTCTTCTCGTTGAATTTGCCGATCTCATAGATCTCCCGCCCGAAGGCGCGCACCACGCGCACGCCGGTGAGGTTTTCCTGCACCATGGTGGTCAGCTCGCCCTCGGCCTCGTCCGCCGCCTTGAAGCGGGAGGCGATGCGGCGGAAGAACACCCAGGAGCTGAGCCCCGTTATGGGCACGAAGCAGAGCACGATCAGCGAGAGGCGCACGTTCATGGAGAACATGATGGAGAGGTAGAGCGCCATCAGAAACAGCGTCCTCGCCACCTCCACCAGCTGGTTGCAGACGAAGTTGCGTATGACCTCCACGTCGGAGGTGCAGCGCTGTATCATCTCGCCGGTCTGGTGGGCGGTGTGCCACTCGAAGGGCAGGGACTGTATGTGCCCGAAGAGCGCGTCGCGTATGCCCTTTACAAAGCCCTCGCTGCCCTTTGCCAGCGAGACGCGCTGGCCGTAGCCGCACACGGCGCGCAGCGCGGCGGACACGGTCACCGCCGCGGCGGCCAGCCACAGCGCGCGGCCCGGCTCGGCCCGGAGGTCGGCGAATCCCAGCGCACCCAGCAGCCACGCGGGCAGGCGGGCGTCCTCGGCGCCGAGTATGGAATCCACCGTCACGCGGATGATCTGCGGTGTGAGGGCGTTGAAGGCCATGCCCAGCATGGCGAAGAGCAGCCCCAGCAGGAAGCAGCCCCAGACCGAGCGCACGAAGCGCCCAATGAGCGCGGCCTTGCCGCCTCTTGTAAGTTTAGTTTCCGTAGATATTCCCTCCAAAAGACACAAAAATGCACCGCCCAGGGGCGGTGCATGTAGATCCCAGAACGCGCCAAAGGCGCCCTCACTGGCATACAGGTATCGCCGCCGGGCTGGATATGGTCGCCGCGGACACGCCGCGCTTGCTGCTGTTGGCCATCCTGTACGCCTCCTTTCGGAAAAATATGCGTCTGCACGCAAAAAGTAATATACCCCAGTTACTTAACACTGTCAAGCCCCATTTCAGGCCCGCAGCTGCCTCTTGCGCGCAAAATTCACCATCCCGTCCGTCATGTCGTTCAGGGCGTGGAGCATCTTGCCCGCGCCGTAGGCCTGGCAGGATACGGGGTCGTCCACCACCAGCGTGCGGATGCCCGTGTCCTCCTCCACCAGCCGGTCGAAGCCGTAGAGCAGGCTGCCGCCGCCGGACATGATGATGCCGTTCTGCGAGATGTCGCTGACCAGCTCGGGCGGCGTGCGCTCCAGCACCAGGTGGATGCTCTCCAGTATCGCCTTCGCCGGCTCCATCAGCACGTCCACCAGCTCGGCGGAGCTGATCTGCACCATCTTCGGCAGGCCCGTCACCAGGTCGCGGCCCTTGACCTCCTCCAGGCCGATGTCCGGCTTCTGCACCAGGCAGCCGATGCTCATCTTCACTTCCTCGGCCGTCTTGGCGCCGATGAGCACGTTGTGCCGCCGGCGGATATAGCGCACGATGGCCTCGTCGAACTCGCCGCCGGCCACGCGGATGGACTCGCACTCCGCCACGCCGCCGAGGGAGACGACGGCAGTCTCCGTAGTGCCGCCGCCGATGTCTATCACCAGGTGGCCGTCCGGCTTGGAGACGTCCACGCCCGCGCCGGTGGCGGTGGCCACGGCGCTCTCCACCAGGTACACCTTGCGGGCGCCGGCCTCCACGGCCGCGTCGATCAGCGCGCGCTCCTCCACGCCGCTGATGCTCCCGGGGACGGTGAGCAGCACGCGCGGCTTGAAGAGGCTGAAGCTGGTCACGCGCCCGATGAGCTCGCGCAGCATGGCCACGGTCATGTCGTAGTCGGAGATGACGCCGTTGGCGATGGGGTGGATGGGCACGATGCTGGCCGGCGTGCGGCCCAGCATCTTCTGCGCCTCGCGCCCGACCTTCAGCAGCTTGCCGGTGTATTTGTCCACGGCCACGATGGTCGGCTCGCGCACCTGCACACCCTTGCCGCGCACGAAGAGCAGCACGTCGTTGGTGCCCATATCGATGGCGATGTCACGTTCAAAGATCAGCATTGAATAAACCCTCCGAAAAGTATCTTAGACGTCCGCGCCCGGCTTTAATCAGGGCCGGCCCCTTGCGACCGCGGCGCAGACCACGCTCTCCGCCCCGGCGAGGCCGAGGACGCGCGCGCATTCTGAAACCGTGGCGCCGGTCGTTATGATATCGTCGATCAGGAGTATCCTGCGGCCGCGCACGAGCTCCTCGTCGGCGCACTCAAAGGCCCCGGATATGTTGGCCCGGCGCTGCTCGGCGCTGCCGGTGCCGGACTGTGGGGCGACGTTTACGACCTTCCTGAGCGTTTCCACCGCCACGTCGTCCAGCTCGAGGGCCGCGGCCATTGCGATGAGCATCGCCTGGTCGTAGCCGCGCTCGCGCAGCCGCTCGCTGGAGAGCGGTACCCAGGAGATGAGGTCGTACCTCCCCGCAAGGCGCTCGCGGATGCAGCCGGCCACGAGCCGGCCGAAGACGCCGGCATAGGCCGTGACGCCGTTGAACTTGTACCTCAGCAGCGCGTCGCGCACCGCGCCCTCGTAAAAGAGCGGGGCCACGCAGGCTTCCACGAAATCCGTCCCGTCGTTATATCCCTCCGGCGTGTAGGGCAGCGAGGCCGCGCAGCGGCCGCACATGCCGCTCTCGCCCCGTCGCAGCAGCCTGCGGCAGAAGGCGCAGCGCGGAGGGAACAGGATGTCGAGCAGGCTCTCTTTCAGGGACATACGTCACACCCCCAGGTATATCTCCTCAGGCGCCGGCGGCGAGGCGGGCGCGCAGCCCGCTGTAGCGCCGCGACTGCCTGTGGTCGTCTATCATCTGCAAGGCCGTTTCTTCGCGGCCGACGGCGATGAGCAGCTCCCGCGCGCGGGTGACGGCGGTGTAGAGCACCCCGCGGGTCATGAGCTGCGGCGCGCCGCGCCCCAGCGCGAGCACCACGGCGCGGTATTCGCTGCCCTGGCTCTTGTGGACGGTCATCGCCCAGGCGTGCTCCAACTCGGCGAGCTGGTCGAAGCCGCACTCGGCCACGCGGCCGTCGAAGTCGATCTGCACGGCCTCTTTTTCCGCGTCCACGGCGCGTATATAGCCGATGTCGCCGTTATAGATGCCCGTGCCGCTCTCCGGCGGCAGGCCGTCCGAGCGCTGGCGCTTCCAGACCATGTCGTAGTTGTTGCGCACCTGCATCACGCGGTCGCCCTCGCGGAAAATGGCCTCGCCGAAGGCGCGCTCGCGCTTGTCTTTGGACGGTGGGTTGAGGGCGGACTGCAATATGCGGTTGAGCTCCACGCTGCCCAGCGCGCCCTTGCGCGTGGGCGTCAGCACCTGTATCTCCTCCGGCGGTATGCCCATCCGCCTGGGCAGCCGCTCGCAGCAGAGTTCCATGATGGTCTCCGCCGCCGCGCGCTCCTCTGCGCGCCGCAGGAAGAAGAAATCGCCGCTGTTTTCCCGCAGCTCCGGGTGCTCGCCGGCGATTATCATGTGCGCGTTGCGCACGATGCGACTGCCCTCGGCCTGGCGGAAGATCTCCGTCAGCCGCACGGAGGGCACCACGCCCGAGCGCAGTATGTCCGCGAAAACATTGCCCGGTCCCACGCTCGGGAGCTGGTCGGCGTCGCCCACCAGTATCAGCCGGCAGTCCGGCGGCAGGGCGGCCAGCAGGGCCTGCATAAGCGTTATGTCAACCATGGAGCACTCGTCGAGCACCACGGCGCCGCAGTCCAACGGGTCGTCCTCGTCTCTGGCGAACACTGTTTCCTCGCCCTCTCCGGAGAAGGCGGCGCCCAGCAGGCGGTGGAGGGTGGAGGCCTCGCGGCCGGTGAGCTCGGACATGCGTTTGGCTGCGCGGCCGGTGGGAGCGGTGAGCAGGGTCTCTATGCCCATGGCGTCGTACATGCTGAGTATGCCGCGCAGGGAGGTGGTCTTGCCAGTGCCGGGACCGCCGGTCAGGGCCATGACACGGCATCTGGCGGCGAGGCTCAGGGCGGTCCTTTGCAGGGGGGCGTAGACGATGCCGCTTTCGGCCTCCACGCGCTCCACAAGCCGCCTTATCCGCTCGCTCTCCGCTTCGGGTTCGGAGGCCATGGCGCGCAGCCGCTCCGCGACGAAGGTCTCGGCCTCATAGAGCTCTGCGAGGTAGCAGGCGTCCCGCCCGGCGAGCGGGCTCCTGGTGATGACGCCGCGCTCTGCCAGCTCGGCGATCGCGGCGGAGACCAGCTCCGGCTCCGCGCCGATGAACTGCGAGGTGGCCGGCACGAGCTTGTCCGCGGGGATGAAGCAGTGGCCGTTCCCTGCGTTGTGCCGAAGCTCGAAGATCACGGCAGCGCGGACCCTGTTCGGGTCGTCCACGCCGCAGCCGAGATCTATAGCCAGGCGGTCCGCCTCGGCGAAGCTGCCGCCTATATGCGGGGCGGCGAGTATGTACGGGTCCCCGCCCAGGACCTCCATGGCGTTCTCGCCGTAGAACTTGTAGAGCCGGACGGCCAGGAGCGGACGCAGGCCGTGGCCGCAGAGGAATTCCATGAGCCGCCTCAGCCCGGCCTGGCGGCGGAAGTCTGCGGATATCCTCCTGGCCTTGTCCAGGCTGATGCCGCGGATCTCCGCGAGCTTTTCGGGCTGGCTCTCTAGGACGTCCAGGGTCTTTTCACCGAACCTGTCCACGATGAGCGTGGCCGTGGCGGGTCCTATTCCCTTGACGGCGCGGCCGGCCAGGTAGGCGTAGATGGCCTCTGCCGTCCTGGGCAGGCTGCGCTCGGCATACTCGGCCTTGAACTGCCTGCCATGGTTCGGGTGGGTCATCCACTCCCCGAAGGCGTGCAGCTCCTCGCCCGCGCAGACGGAGGGCAGGGTGCCGACCACGGTGGTCACCCCGCCATCCTGCGTATCCAGACGGATGACGGCGTAGCCGTTCTCCTCGTTAGCGTAGATAACGCTTATGACCCGGCCTGAGAGTTCGTTTTGTTCTTCGCGTTCGTCCATTCTTCCCCATCCCATCCGAGGCGGACGCAGTCCCAGCGCCTTGAGGCGAGCCGGGCCGTCTGCCTGGTCTCCTCGTCCATACCGCGGTCCTCGACCACAATAGGGCATTTGAGCGTGCCGTTTTCCCGCAGCCAGACCAGGGCGCAGAGCGTCTCCTCCAGCGCGGGCTCCGGGCCGCTTATGCGCAGCCGGAGCTCCAGCCGCGTGTTTCTGCCGCAGCGCACGGGCAGCAGCAGCGAACCCCTGAGCGACCAGAGGAACACCACCACGAGTCCCGCGGCGACGGCGCAGAGCAAGATTTTCCAGAACAACTCGCCACCCCCTCCGTATATCCTATGGGGCGGCGGGCCTGTTTGTTAAGCAAAAACTGAAGTGAAGCCGTAGGTCAGGCCCGTGACCAGCACGCCCGCCAGCATGACGCCCAGCAGGATGGAGGGCAGAGCGTTGCGCAGGCGCATGTTCATGACGGCGGCGATGAGCGCGCCCGTCCAGGCGCCGGTCCCGGGCAGGGGAATGGCGACGAACAGCGTCAGCGCGAAGAACTGGAACCTGTGTATCCTGTCCCATTTTCCCTCGGCCTTGGCCTGCAGGCGCTCGGCGAGGCGGCCGAGCTTTTCGCTCTTTTTGGTCATCCACCTGAATATGGGCCGGATGAACAGAATGATGAACGGCACGGGCATCATGTTGCCGATTATGCTGATGCCCATGGCCTCCACGTGCGAGAGACCCAGGCCCACGCCTATGGGTATCGCGCCGCGCAGCTCTATGACCGGTATCATGGAGATGATGAACGTAGCGAGGTATTTGCCGACGTCCGCGCCGGTTATGGCTTCTACGATAAAATCTGTCATGTTCAAAACACCTTTTTCAAGTATTCGCCCGTGGCGCTGGCGGCGCAGTCCGCGCAGCCCTCGGGCGTCCCGGCAAAGACGACGGTGCCGCCGGCGTCGCCGCCCTCGGGGCCGAGGTCGATGATGTGGTCCGCGACCTTGATAACGTCCAGGTTGTGCTCGATGACGACTACGCTGTTGCCGGCGTCGGTGAGCCTGTCCAGGATGGTGATGAGCTTCTGCACGTCCGCGGTGTGGAGGCCGGTGGTGGGCTCGTCGAGCACATACACCGTTGCGCCCGTCGAGCGCTTGGAGAGCTCCGTGGCCAGCTTCACCCTCTGCGCCTCGCCGCCGGAGAGCGTCGTGGAGGACTGCCCGAGCTTCACATAGCCGAGGCCGACGTCGAAGAGGGACTGGATCTTGTCCCGTATCCTGGGCAGGTTCTTGAAGAACTCAAGAGCCTCCTCCACCGTCATGTCCAGCACGTCCGAGATGTTCTTGCCCT